>NZ_JBFAZH010000208.1:0-8815 GCF_040681735.1 Actinoplanes sp. NPDC051633
CCGGCGGAACGTACGAGCCGGGCGGCGCGGAGACCGGTCCGCGGTCGGCGGGCGGCCTGGACTGCATCGGCGGCGCCGAGGCCGGCGGCAGCGGCGGCGCGGAGACCGGCGGCGGCACGAACGTCCCGCGGCTCTGACTCTCCGGATTGGACGGAAGCTGACGCGGGATGGTCGGGCCGAAGCCGTTCATCGTGTCGGTGTCCGGCCGGTAGCCGTCGCCGTTGCGGCGCGGCAGGTTGTCGCCACCGGCGAAGCCCTGCGGTCCTTGCGGACCCTGGGGGCTCTGCGGGAGCGGCGGGATCGGCTCGTTGCTGCGCGGGCCGTGGAAGCCGTTGCTGCCGTTGGATCCGTTGGATCCGCCGCCACCGTTGGTCGGCGCGCCGGTCAGGTCGGACCAGGCGGGCACCGAGCGGCCGGTGCCGAGCATGCCACCGGTCGGCATCGGCGGGTTCGGGTCGAACGGACGGCCGGCGGGTAGACCGCCGCCGCGGCCGCTCTCCAGCGCCAGCGGTTCGGCGAACGCCGGGCGGGACTGTGTCTGCGCCGGATCCCCGCCGAAGCTCTGCGTGCCGCCGCTGCTGCCCGGCAGGCGGGCGACACCGGACGACCCGATCAGCACGCTGATCGGCAGGCCCACCTCGGCGACCGTGCCGCGCTCGCTGCCGGCCGGACGCAGCTCGACCTTGACGCCGTGCCGGTTGGCCAGCCGGGCGACCACCACGAGGCCCATCATCCGGGAGACGGCGACGTCCACCATGGGCGGGTTGGCGAGCCGGTCGTTCAGGTCGCGCAGCTGCTCGTGGCTGATCCCGATGCCGCGGTCCTCCACGGACAGGATCGCGCCTTCGCCGAGGCGGCGGGCCTCGACCAGCACCGTGGAGTTGGGCGGGGAGAAGGCGGTCGCGTTGTCGAACAGCTCGGCGACCAGGTGCACCATGTCGTTGACCGCGTGCGCGGCCACCTCGATGTCGCGGTCGACCATGCCGAACTCGATGCGCGTGTAGTGCTCCACCTCGGACTGGGCGGCGCGCAGCACGTCGATCAGGGCGGCGGGCTCACGCTGCACGCGGGTGGAGTCGGCGCCGGCGAGAACCAGGAGGTTCTCGTCGTTGCGGCGCATCCGGGTGGCCAGGTGGTCGAGCTGGAAGAGCTCGGCCAGGCGGTCGGGGTCCTCCTCGCCGCGCTCCAGCCGGTCGAGGTGGCCGATCAGCCGGTCGACCAGGATCTGCGAGCGGCGGGCCAGGTTGACGAACATCGTCGCGACGGACGCCCGCAGGGCGGCCTGCTCGGCGGCGGTGCGCACGGCCTCGAGGTGGACCGCGTTGAACGCCTCGGTCACCTGCCCGAACTCGTCCCGGCTGCGCACCGGCAGCGGCTCGGCCACCTGGTCGGCGACCTGCGCGGGAGTGAGCGAACTGGACAGTGACGGGTCCCGCAGCCGGTTCACCGCGTGCGGCAGCCCGAACTGGGCGACCGACAGGGCGCCCTGGCGCAGCTCACGCAGCGAGCGGGCCATCGACCGGGCGACCAGCCACGCGAAGAGGATGGCCAGCAGCAGCATGCCCAGCAGGACGCTGGTCTCGATGAACACCCGGCGCTGGACGTCGTTGCGCAGGTCGGTGGCCGACGCGACGATGTCGCGGTCGAAGCCGATCTCCACCTGCCGGAAGAGCTTGTTGTAGCCGACCATCGCCGTTTCCCACTGCTGCTGGTTGAACGGGATGTTGGAGATGTTCTCGCCCTGCAGGCTGGCGAGCGGCTCGGTCAGGTTGGTCGCCTTGCGGTATTCCGGACCGTTCTTCACCGTCCGGGCGTACAGCGCGTTCTCCGCCGCCGTGCCGGACTGCTTGAGCTGCGCCTCGGCGAGCTCCCGGCCGAGGTCGGTGCCTTCGTACTGGCGGCGCAGCGCGACGGTGAACTTGCCCTCCTTGACGACCTTGAGGCCGACGTTGCGCTGCTGGGAGATGAAGTCCTTGGCGCTGGCCACCGCGGCCGCCGCACGCATCTGGTCGCTCAGCTCGGAGGACGGCGCCAGCTGGGCCGAGAGGTCGCGCACGTTCACCAGGTCGGTGATGATGTTGCCGTAGTAGGTCTCGACCTCAGGCGTCTTCCGCTGCTGATTGGTCACCTGACTACGCACCTGCGGCAGCTCGCGGAGGTTGTTGTCGAGGCGGCTCAACACCGAGCTGATGTTCTCCGGCACCTCGTCGAGCGTCGCCTTCTGCTGGGCGTAGGGCACCTTGGCGTTGTCCACCAGCTGGTGCTTGCCGCTGTAGAGCTCGACCGCGGCCTTGGCCTGCGGCGAGTTCTCCGGCCACTGCGACACGATCACCGCGTACGCCCGCTCGTCCTGCAGGTTGTCGACCAGGTCGCCGGCGGCCTGGGACAGCACGGCGAGGGTGCGGGCCCGCTCGGCGTTGCTGGCCTCCTCGATGTGGTCGACCAGCCCGCTCACGCCGACGATGATCGTCGCGAGCGTGGGCACCAGCATGATCAGGCCGAGCTTGGACCAGATCGGGAGATCCCGGAGCCGACCGGCCGGCCTGCGCAGACGCGACATGACGCCGTTCGCCGGCTTGGGGCGCTTGCTCACGTCACCGTCCTCCTGATTCGGACCCGGTCATCGGCATGACCGGACCGCGCACACGGCCGACACGGGGTCGGGCCCCCGAGATTCCATCACGACGAGTGTCAAAGAGAAAGAGCAGTCTGACCCGGACCGGTTGTGTGACGCGATGTTGCTCCGTGCGGAGTTGAACATCGGCGGTCCGTTGTGACTGCTCGTATATGTAAGGATCTCTTAACGTCACTCCGGACGACCGGACATGCGCGGGGGGTTTCGCACACCGGTCGTGCTCGATCCACTCGGATCGGCGCAGGACAGACGATTGCGCGGCCCGCGGATAACAGCAAGACGAGATGCCGTATTTCGCAGGTTTTGTAAAGGGCAATGTGGCCGAACGGTTGATTCCACCGACCAATTCGGCCAGATTCGCGCACCGAAAGTACCGTCGTGTCGGGCATGGGGTAAAAGTCAGGACACCAACTTCGCGTACGCCGGCTTGATGACATCGACGATGATGGCCAGCCGCTCGTCGTACGGGATGAAGGCGCTCTTCATCGCGTTGATCGTCAGCCATTGCAGCTCCGGCCACCCCCAGCCGAACGCCTCGACGAGCAGCGTCATCTCCCGCGACATCGAGGTGCCGCTCATCAGCCGGTTGTCCGTGTTCACCGTCACCCGGAAGCGCAGGTCGCGCAGCAGCCCGATCGGGTGCTCGGCGATCGACGGCGCGGCGCCGGTCTGCACGTTGGACGACGGGCACAGCTCCAGCGGGATGCGCTTGTCCCGCACGTAGGCCGCCAGCCGGCCCAGGATCGGGTCGTCGCCCGTACCCGTGATGTCGTCGACGATGCGCACCCCGTGGCCGAGCCGGTCCGCGCCGCACCACTGGATCGCCTGCCAGATCGACGGTAGGCCGAAGGCCTCACCGGCGTGGATCGTGAAGTGGAAGTTCTCCCGCTGCAGATACTCGAACGCGTCCAGGTGACGGGTGGGCGGGAAGCCCGCCTCGGCGCCGGCGATGTCGAAGCCGACCACTCCGGTGTCGCGGAACTGCACCGCCAGCTCGGCGATCTCCTGCGAGCGGGCGGCGTGCCGCATCGCGGTGAGCAGTGTGCCGACCCGGATCTGCTGCCCGCGGGACGCCGCCTCGGCACAGCCCGCCCGGAAGCCGGCGTGCACCGCCTCCACCACCTGCTCCAGCGACAGGCCGCGTTCCAGGTGCTGCTCCGGCGCGTAGCGCACCTCGGCGTAGACCACGCCGTCCGCCGCCAGGTCGAGCGCGCACTCGCGGGCGACCCGGTGCAACCCGTCCTCGGTCTGCATCACGGCGACGGTGTGCGCGAAGGTCTCCAGGTACCGTTCCAGCGAGCCCGAGTCTGCGGCCGCGGTGAACCACCGGCCGAGCGCCTCCGGGTCCGTCTCGGGCAGCGCGTGCCCGATCTCGGCGGCGAGCTCCACGATGGTCTCCGGGCGCAGGCCACCGTCCAGGTGGTCGTGCAGCAGAGCCTTGGGTGCCTTGACGATGTCTGCGGTCGAGATGGCGGCCATCAGAAGACTCTAGAAGGGATCGAGGCTTGATCGACGGCGCATTGCCGTACCTTCGCTGCCCTGTGTGTCAGGACACGCTGGCGCGCGGCGGGGAGCGGACGCTGCGCTGCCCGCACGGGCACAGCTTCGACATCGCCAAACAGGGGTACGCGACGCTGGTCCGTGGCCGGGTCCCGCACGCCGGCGACTCGGCCGAGATGATCGAGGCACGCGACGACTTCCTGAGGGCCGGCCACTACCGGTTCATCGCCGACGCCGTGATCGCCGACGTTCCGCCCACGTCCGGGCTGATCGTGGACGCCGGCGCGGGTCCTGGGTGGTACCTTGGCCGGCTGCTCGACCGGCGGCCGGACGCCCTGGGGCTCGCCGTGGACGTCTCCAAGCCGGCGCTGCGCCGGGCCGCCCGGGCGCACCCGCGCGTCGCCGCCGTGCTGGCCGACCTGTGGCAGCCGCTGCCGATCGCGGACGGGTCGGCGGAGGTGATCGTCAACGTCTTCGCGCCGCGCAACGGCGCCGAGTTCCACCGCGTGCTGCGGCCGGGCGGCGTGCTGGTCGTGGTCACCCCGGCGGCCGACCACCTGCGCGAGCCGATCACCGAACACGGGCTGCTGACCGTCGACGCGGACAAGAAGGAGCGGCTGACCCGCACGTTGGGCGCGCACTTCACCGCGGACCACACCGCATCGCACCGCCGCCGTCTCGATCTGACCGGTGACCAGATGCGCACGCTGATCGCGATGACGCCGAGCGCCCGCCACGTGCGGCTCGACGAGCTCGCACCCGGCGCGGTGACCGCCGCGGTCGACGTCACCGCCTTCACACGGAGAGATCGACCTCTTCCCACTCCGGCGGCCGATCATGGAACGGACCGATGAACACCACGGCCCACTCCAGCGCCCAGCGCCGCTGCCCGATCGCGTTCCCGTCGATCTCGCCCGGCAGCGGCCGCCCCGCCCGTTCCGCCTCCTGGAAGGCCCAGTCCAGGCAGTAGTAGAGGTCGAGCAGCACGGCCGCCTCCACCGGATCGCGGGGCGACATCAGCGATCGCGACCGCCACTGACCGAAGGTCTCCCCGGCCGGCAGGTGCGGCATCTGCTGCATCAGCCGTTCCTCGGGCGGCGCCGTCGGGTCCAGGTGCCGGGCCAGCCCGAGCAGCCAGGCCAGGGCGAACACCGCGTCGTGGTGCAACACGAACGAGCGGTGGTCACCTTTCGCGCCGATCACGAACTGCCACTCCGGCGGGGTGACCAGGTCGACCAGGTGCGAGCCGAGCAGCCAGTGCATGGCCGCCTCGGTGGGCATCCCGAAGCAGCGGGCCACCACCACGTGCAGGATGGCCGCCCGGGCCTCGATCTCCGGGGTCTCCCGCAGCTCCACCCCGTCGCCCGGCTCCCAGACCAGCGGGAAGGTCGGCGGTGGCAGCGGGAGGCTGAGGCGATCCAGCTCGTCCAGGCTGGCCTCGCGGACCGCGCGGGGGTCGGGCGTGGTCTTGGTCATCGGTGCTCAGGCGATCCGATCGATCAGCAGCGGTCTCGTCTCGGCCGGGCCGGACGACACCTGGATGGCCGATCGTGCCTGATCGAGCGAGCCGGGGATCCGCTCGGCGTCGTCGGTCCGCAGCTCGCAGAGCGGGTCGCCGGCCCGCACCGAGTCGCCGGGCCGGACCCGCAGGACCACCCCGGCGCCGAAGCTGACCGGGTCCTCCTTCCGGGCCCGGCCCGCGCCCAGCCGCCAGGCCGCCAGGCCGATCCCGTACGCGTCCACGGCCCGCACGACACCGTCGGTCTCGGCGCGGATCAGCTCGGATTCGGAGGCGGACGGCAGGGGCGCATCGGGATCGCCGCCCTGGGCCCGGATCATCGCTCGCCACACGTCCATGGCGGCGCCCGATCGCAGCGTCTCCACCGGGTCGGCGTCCGGCAGCCCGGCCGCGTCCAGCATCTCGCGGGCGAGCGCCAGGGTCAGCTCGACCACGTCGGGCGGTCCTCCCCCGGCCAGGACCTCGAGCGACTCGGCCACCTCGACCGCGTTGCCGACCGTCAGGCCCAGCGGCGTGTTCATGTCGGTGAGCAGCGCGACCGTGCGCACCCCGGCGGATCTGCCGAGCTCCACCATGGTCCGGGCCAGTTCGGCGGCCTGCCCGGCGTCCTTCATGAACGCGCCGGAACCGACCTTCACGTCCAGCACCAGCGCGCCGGTGCCCTCGGCGATCTTCTTGCTCATGATCGAGCTGGCGATCAGCGGGATCGCCTCGACCGTCCCGGTGACGTCGCGCAGCGCGTAGAGCTTGCGGTCCGCCGGGGCCAGCTCGGCGCCGGCGGCGCAGATCACCGCGCCGACGTCGCGCAGCTGATCGCGGAACTCGGCGTTGCTCAGCGACGCGCGCCAGCCCGGGATCGACTCGAGCTTGTCGAGCGTGCCGCCGGTGTGGCCGAGGCCGCGCCCGGACAGCTGCGGGACGGCGGCGCCGCAGGCCGCCACCAGCGGGGTCAGGGGCAGCGTGATCTTGTCGCCGACGCCACCGGTGGAGTGCTTGTCCGCGGTCGGCCGCCCGATCCCGCTCAGATCGAGCCGTTCCCCGCTGGCGATCATCGCGGCCGTCCACCGGGCGATCTCGGCCGGCGTCATGCCGCGCAACAGGATCGCCATGGCCAGCGCGGACATCTGCTCGTCGGCGACGACCCCCCGGGTGTACGCGTCCACCACCCAGTCGATCTGCGCGTCGGAGAGCACCTGCCCGTCCCGCTTGGCCCGGATCACGTCCACGGCGGCGAAATCGCTCACGACGGTTCCTCCCAGCGCTCGCCGATGCCCTCGGGCGGATCGCCCTCGCCGGCCCACGACAGGGCGCCGGCGGCGTCCACCACGACGATCCGCGGGGTACGCACGCGCCCCCACTCGACGGCCTCCGCGGTGGTCGGGAAGATCGGGCCCTCCTCGAGCACGCCCTTCTCCGCGTCCGCGGCGTCCGAGCTGCCCCCGGAGCGTTCCCAGTAGCCCGTCCACACCTGCTCGCCACCGGCCAGGTCCGGATGCACGAAGACGGTGCCGCGGCCGCGCCACTTGGCGAGCGCGGTCGGCACCTCGGGCACCGGCGTCGCGCCGGTGACCTTCTCCATGTCGGCCGGCCCGAAGGCGCGGGGCAGCAGCTCGTCCATCCGCAGCGGCCGGGGCACCGCCTCGACCAGGCAGTCGGGCCCGCCCGCCTCGTAGAGCAGCTGCCGGCAGCGGCCGCACGGCATCAGCGGCGAGCCGGTGGCGTCGACGCACGACACCGCGACCAGCCGGCCTCCGCCGGTGGCATGCAGCGAGGTGACCAGGCCGCACTCGGCGCAGAGCCCGACGCCGTAGGACGCGTTCTCCACGTTGCAGCCGACGACCACCCGGCCGTCGTCGACCAACCCGGCGACGCCGACGGGGAAGTCGGAGTACGGCGCGTACGCGTGCCGCATGGCCCCGATCGCAGCTTCCCGCAAGGCGGGCCAGTCGATCTCCATGGCCCCGATTCTGCCTTAGCCTCTAGGACTTTATGTACGGTTGGCCGTCGGCGGCCGGGGCGCGTACGCGTCCGACGAGGCCGGCCACCGCGATGATGGTCGCGATGTAGGGCAGCATGCCCAGGAACTGACTCGGCACCGGGCTGTTGATCGAGCTCAGGAAGTAGGTCAGGTTCTGGGCGAAGCCGAAGAACAGGGCCGCCGCCAGCGCGCCGAGCGGCGTCCACCGGCCGAAGATGAGGGCGGCCAGCGCGATGAAGCCGGCGCCGGAGGTCATGTTCTTGGTGAAGGATCCGGCGCCGATCAGCGTGAAGTACGCGCCGCCGAATCCGGCGATGACGCCGCCGATCAGCACGTTGGTGTACCGCAGCCCGCGCACCCGGACGCCGACCGTGTCGGCCGCCGTGGGGTGCTCGCCGACCGCCCGCGTCCGCAGGCCCCAGCGCGTCCGGGACAGGCCGAAGTGGATCGCCACGACGAGCAGCAGGGCCAGCCAGACCAGCAGGTTGGTGTCGAAGAGCACCGGCCCGATCACCGGGATGTCGGCCAGCCCGGGGATCCGCCACGTCGGCATCCGCGGCGGTTCGTTGTAGCTCGCCGCGTTCGGCTGCATCAGCCGCTCGTAGAGGAAGCCGGTGATGCCGAGCGCCAGCAGGTTGAGCACGATGCCGACCACGACCTGGTCGACCAGGAAGCGGATGGCCAGCACGGCCAGCAGGGCGGCGATCAGCACCCCGCCGAAGGCGGCGCTGATCAGGCCCGCCCACACGCTGCCGGCCGTGGTGCCGACCAGCGCGGCGAAGAACGCGCCCATCAGGAACTGCCCCTCGATGGCGACGTTGACCACGCCGGAACGTTCACCGAGGACACCGGCCAGGGCGCCGAGCATCAGCGGCAGCGCGAAGACGAGCGCGCCGTCCGCGCTGTCCACCACGGACAGGAACTGGCCGGCCACCTGCCAGCAGAGGAACGCCAGCACGAAGGCGGCGATGCCGACGCCGAGCAGCGTGGTCTGCCACCGCCGCGCCAATCCGGCCAGCAGCACGCCGCCGCAGATGATCGTGACGATGCCGAAGACGATCGCGCCGACCTGGCCGTTGATGGAGAGGGCGGCGCCGCTGTCACCCTGCCCGAGGGTGAAGCGCGCGGTCTCCGACTTGGCCACCGAGCCGAAGGCCACGGCGGCGATCAGGCCGACGACCAC
>NZ_JBFAZH010000209.1:0-8813 GCF_040681735.1 Actinoplanes sp. NPDC051633
TGGGACAGTCGTCCGATCCCCGCACAGATCACCACTACCGCGATGAGGCAACAAGTGATCTCCCGGACCAGCCGTAGCCGCCGCGAGGCTGCGGCATGGCGAATCAGCGCCACGGGATCCTCGGTGACGGACGGTGCGCCACCCTGGGGCCGACCGTCAAGAATTTGAAAGACATAATCAGCGAACCCTTCAGACACATGGGTTGCCGCACTCAATGTCTGGTTCACGGTGCGGCGGCGACTCGGTGGTCGCTCAACCCGCTCATGCTGTGACGCAACTGCCGTGGTCACATGTGCTCCTCGATTGACAGGGGCGCTCGAATAGCGGCGATTCATTCCCTTCATTCATGCTGACGACCGTGGCCGGGCTCCATTAGGCTTCCTGCACCGCACGAGGACCATGGAGTGATCAATAGCGGCGGGGGCGAACCGACGATCTTTCACGACCCACATCGAGATTCCTGGTGACCTGCGGGGACGCGCAAGTCCACTGGACCAATTGCGGACCCGGCCCGCCCTGACGCCTGGGTATGGCGACTCTGGCACAGTCCAACAGCGGACATTGAGGAGGCCGATCGAGCGTGACCAACGCGGAAGGTAGTTTGCCGACGGCACTGCGTGCTTTCAGTGCGCGCCTCAAGGAGTTGCATCGGACGGCGGGCGGGCCGTCAGTAAATTCCTTGCACGCGGATCGGACCTTCCCGCTGCGTCGAGCCCACATCTTCGCGACCTTGGCCGGCAAAATCTCCCAACCGCCGACCTGGAAATTCGTCGAGGCATTCGTCCAGCGCTGCGCCCGGTACGCGCAGGCGCACAACGTCGATCTTGAAATGTCCACCGATCTCGCCGACTGGGAACCGGCGTACCGGAGGCTCACCGATCTCTGGGAAATGCACCAGCGGGAGCAGAGTTCCGCAGATTCCTTCGCCGATCGGTACGGCAAGGCGCGCGGTCGGGTATTGACCGTCCAGGAGATCACCCATCACATCGTGCGCGACGGCCGCCGGATCGGCGTTGTCACCGGGGACATCCGCCAGGTGCGGTGCGCCAACGTGTGGGTCAATCCTGAGAGCACGGAGATGGAGATGGCCCGTGTCCACGAGTTCTCGATCTCGGCGATCATTCGGTACCAAGGCGCGACGCACGACGCGCGGGGCCGTGTCGCCGAGGACCTCGTTGCCGATGAACTGACCGCGAAGGTGGCCGGTCAGCGCCCGGTCGAGCCAGGTGCCGTCATCCTCACCCACGCCGGCCGGCTTCAGGAACTCAACGACGTCCACCACGTCGTACACGTCGCGTCGGTCCACGGCGAGCCCGGTTCGGGGTTTCACCCGATGCGGGACGTCGGCCGATGCGTGACCAATGTGCTCCAAGCAGTCGAGCGCCTTGAGATGCCGGTTGCCGTTCTGTTTCCGCTGCTCGGGACAGGCAACGCTGGCGGCGACGTCGGCCCGATCGCGACGTCGCTAGTCCATGAAGCCTGTAACTACTTACGAGCAGCGCCGGCCACCAGGATCGCGACCGTCTACTTCTTGGCCTACACCGACCGGGAACTGAACGCGTGTCAGCGGGCGCTCAAGGCGGCCGGTCTGCGTCCCCAACTGGGATAGTCGGGGCTTTGCGAGGTCCGTCAGGGCTGGCCAGAACCAAGATCCTCCATAGGTGATGTATCCGGGCGGGTGACGCGATCGGGTGGCAGGGGCGCAATTTGTCCCTCCCGAAGGTTCACGGATGCACGCCTCGCGCGATCTAGGTAGTAGCGCCGAGGCAGAGGAGCGAAGCTGTGGATGAATGGCTCACCACGATAGGACCGTGGAGTTCGGCCGTGGTTGCGGGGGGAGGTCTTTGTCGTCGCATTTTGGGCAGGTTTCGGCGGAGAGGCGAGGCCGCATCACCTCGACCTTGTCCGCGGGAACTCCCGCATGCTGTTGAGGCCGTTGCAGCAGAGTCGTCCGTCGCCAACGTCCAGTTGCTCATTCGGTGGCCGGACGGCACGACTCTGGCGATGACGGGTGGTTTGACAGCCGGAAAGGGACCTAACTCCGATGGTGTATGACGACGATAGGGGCCTACCGCTTCACCAAGAATTTCAGGAACCTGTCGCCCCTGAGCAGCGTCGAAACCAACGCTCCAAGCCGGCCGTAGGGGAGGTCCGCGATGCGCAGTTTCGCACCTTCTATTTGTCAACTACGCCGCGCCTAGTACGTTTTCTGCTGTGGCAAGGAGCGGATCTGAACACCGCCGCTGACGTCGCGCAAGAAACCATGCGACGCGCTCATCGCGACTGGCTTTATCTCAGCGACCCGGCAGCGTGGGTTCGCGTCGTAGCCGCTCGAGAACTGATCAGGCTTCAGCTAAAGAGTGAGCGAGAGACGCTATTTGCAGAGGTCCCCGAAAGTACAGTCTTGCCGCCGGACATAACTTGTCTCTCAGACGAGCGTGAGGCTGTGCTGGGCTTATTGCGCCGCCTGCCGCCACGGCAACGACAAGTCATGGCGTGGACCATCGATGGCTACGGCCCGCAAGAGATCGCGAAGATCCTCGACATCACCGAGGAGGCAACACGCAGCAACCTCTATAAGGCACGCAGCGCACTTACAAGCTTCCTCCGGGTACAGAGAGAGGAGGAAGACCGTGTCCAACCAAAATGAGCTCGAGGACTACCTGCAGCATCAGTCAGACGACATTCTCATCGAGCTGTATTCAACGCTCGATCTGGACAATGGACTGCGCGACATCGTGGATGCCATCAACGTCGGCGAAGCAATCCTCGACGAGGTTGAGCAGACCCTGGATCTTAGTGCGGGATTCGAATCCATCACGACACCTGTTCGAGACATCCCCGACCGTCTACCTGAACGTGGATCGACGGCGCACACCACCAACGCTGGCGGCTCGTACAACCGCGCACGTCCCGTGCAGTCTCGGCAGCACAACGGTGTCACGGGCGGCGACGTCGCCTCCGTCATCGCAACCCTGAGCAGCATTGCGGAAGACCTCGCGGAAGTCGATCAGTCCTCGTCGTCGCGGAACTTCACAGGGGATTACGGTGGGCTGCGAATTCAGTTTGGGCTGGCCATGGACCGCCTCAGCGACCTTATGAAAGGTCTTCACAGCAGAGTTCCCCTGTCGAAGGCGCAGGAGATGGCCGATAGCCTCTACCGAACTTTGAAGGGAATCGAGCGGAACCTGACTCCGACCGACCCCGTCGGGGGCCGTCATGTCGTCGAACTCGTGGATCTGGTACGAGGTGTAGCCGACGCGCTTCCCCCGTTGTACGACCAAGCGAGCGATCAAGCACAATCGCCGCACTGAAATCTCGTTTAAGCGAGAGTGAAGACGACGCCAGCCCGACACGACAGGCCGCGGACCGCCGCGTACACGTTCCCCCCGCCAGCGCGAGGGCCGGCGGGGGGGAGCTGACAGTGGGTTGACGCATCGCAATCTCGAGAGACAGTCGACTTGGGGAGGAAGACCCAGGTAATGGCTCGGTCAATGATCGAGCAGGGCCGCGCCTGGTTTGAGCAAGCCGCCCAATCCGTCGTGAAGCTTCACTTCGACACCGACCGCGAACTGGAAGTGCTGCGGGCGGCCCGCTCCGGCGACTCTGTCCACGAGATCGCCGCGCAGGTCCACCTCGCGTCCGGCACGGTCCGCAACTACTTGTCCACCGCCATGACGAAACTCGGCGTCAACTCGCGCCACGCAGCAGCCCACCGCGCAGGAAGAAGGCTGGATATGGGTAAGTATTCGAGATGGTCGACAGCCGAGTGGATTCAAGGCACGCGCCGGAGCTTGTCGACCGCCGAAGCCCACTCCGACATGAGCCCGTCGCAGCGTGGCACAAGCAGTGGGCCACTGGTCGCAAGATCGCTCACGCGCATTGAGCCCCAAGTGGCCTTTATGGTGTGCGCGGCCTGGGATTCGCCCGCCGCGCAACGGAGTCGGCGTGGATGAAGGCGGCACAAGGACTGCTGATCGCCGCCGAGGCGTTCATCGCTGCTGTGATAGCGATCGTCGCCGATCCTCACACTGGATGCCATGAAACTCGGCGGCTTCCCAAGGCCCACGGTGGAGGCACCGGGGTAGCCGGCGCCGGCCGCGCGAGGCCGATCCCATCTGGCTCTGGGCGACGGGGTGGGTGGCTTCGTCGCCCGTGCTCAATGCCCGGCTGCAGTGGCGCCGACGACGGCGATCTCGGTCGCCAGCAGACCGCCGCCGACCGGTGGACAATAGATGCACAGGACAACGGTCCCGACGAGGACAATCGCCGCGACGGTTCCCTCGACGATCTCGGGGTGCAAGGTGATCCAGTTGGTGAGGTCCTCCATCGCTCTGGTCACCCAGTCGACGGCTACGGACGCGTACTGGCCCATATAGCACAGGACGTGGTCGACGTCGCACTCTATGAACGCGAGTTTCCGCTCGAAGTCGTCCTCGATCTTGTCGGCTTCGCTGCAGCAGCACGCGAATTTCCGGTCGCAGTAGACGCTGCCCTGCAGCGGCGCGTCGGGGCTCACCCCCGTCGCCGAACCAGGAGGTGGCGGCAGTATTCCGCTGAGACCGGGCGACAGGGCGAGCAGGGGCTGCCAGGCCGAGGCCGAGCCGTGGGCGATGGTTGCCCCGTACAGCACGCCGCTCTCGCCCAGCCCGCGAACGTAGGTCTTGCCCGGCTGTGGCGCCGCGGCCGCGACCGGCCAAGCCTCGCAACAGCCCGGGAGCGCCCAGATTCTGCGGCCCCCAGAACTTGCTGCCGTCGTAGAACCACCGCAGCAGGGTCAGTTCGGCGGACCGGGCGTAGACCTCGAAGGTCCCGGGGTTCGGCCCGCGGCAGGCCGAGGGAGGGCTCGTGACCGTCGCAGGCAAGGAAGCTTCGGGGCCCCAGCCGTTGTCGAAGCGTAGAAGCGAGATCTGGTTGTCCTGGCCCTGCGCGACGGCCCAGAGGACGCCTGGCTGGGTGGCCACGAGCGTCGGGGCGGACAGCAACGTGGCACCGGGCCTTTCCCAGGGGTGCCACTGCCCGTCGAACCAGATGTGTTGCAGTGTCCCGTCGGCGCCTTGAGCGATGATGTCGAGACGGCCGGGCTCCCAGCTTGCGGCGGACGGTGCCGAGGTGAGCGCGCCCCCGAGGCTCTCCCACCCGTGCCACTGCCCGTCGAACCAGTTGTGCCACAACGCCCGGTCAGGGCCTTGGAGGAACATGTCGCACCGGCCGGGCCCCCAGCTGACGATGGCCGGCGCGCTCGGCATGGTGTCGACCCAGGTAGCGCCGGACTGCCACGCGATCCCGCCGGAGTCGTCGGCCATCACCAGGTTTCCGTCGTCCTGCAGCGTTAGATGGTTGCCCGGTTGCCCGTCGGTGCCCGAGGCCCAGGCCGCCTGCCCGGCATCGGTATAGGCGACCAGGTTCCCGTCACCCTGCATGACGACCCGCGTCACGGGCTGCCCGTTCGTCTGAGTCGACCACAGCGGCCGCCAGGCATCGGAACGGTAGACGACAAAGTTGCCGTCGCCCTGCAAGACCGCGCTGAAGGGCTTGGTCGGCGCCTCCATCTGCTGACCAGTCGTCAACTGCTCCCCTGAGCTCAGTCGATACGGCATCTGCGCCTCCACAGCTGAGCCTGGTAGGCAGGACCGGCCCCACCGCGGCCGAGGCGTTCGTGGCCGCGAGCGGGAAACAGGCCAAAGCGCCCAGCTCGATCCGATCCGCGGTGGGACTCCACCGGGCGGCTCGCCAGGCTCGGAACGGGACTCGCCCGGCCGGTCGTTCAGCGTGCACCTGCCGAACCGCTGACTCAACGCCGCTGCTGAGATCCGACTGCCGGTCGCTCAGCCGCGCGTTCATGGTCGACGCTCGCTGCGATGACCCGTCGAACACCGAACGATCGGCAAGAGCCGTACGGCGGCGCTCGTGCGCACAACCGGCGACGGCGCTGGTGGTAAGGCGACAAGGACACCCCTGTTCAGCCGAAATCCGGGATCAGCATGCTTGGCCGACGCCATGGTCGTCCCGTGGGACGCGGCTGGCGTCTGGACCAGCGACGACGGCGTCAGAACCGTCACGACGATGGTCGGCCACTTCTCGGTCAGAGGCGTCGTCGAGAAGGTCGACCAGGTCAAAGATGTCCTCGAGATGCCGCTCAAGTCAGCGGCGCGTTAATAAAAGGCGTTCAAGCACGCGGAGAAGGACGCACTGATCGTCCTCAAGGGCCGGCTGCACGGTTGGACGGTCCGGGTAGTGCGAGCGGTCAGCCCATGTGAGACAAGGCGCTGCCGGACGTGGAGCCCTACTCGGAGGCCAACGCGATTCGGGCACGCGGACATGGACGGCGTGCCGGGCGAAGAGGCGGCAATCAGCGTGCGAGTTGGCGCGCAAAGCAAGGAGCTCTTATTGACAGTAACATAACAGCTGTTATCGAACCTGCGCGCCGGTCAGCTGGCTTGCCACGTTGCCCTCATTTTGGCGGTGGACTGACCAGGCCCAGAAGGGCTGGGCCCGGTCGACGCGATGTCCTCAGTACGCCGCCGCTGAGTCGTCCGACAAGATGTCCCATGCGGGTCCGAGTGGTCCGGCCAGGATTCCGACGCCCATTCGGAAGACGCCGTAGCCTCCGGACCGTGCCGGCGATTTCTCGGTGGCCATGCCGCATGTCTGGTCGAAGAAGATGCCTGCTGCTTTCACGCTTCCCGGCAGCTTGCCGATGACCTCGCCCGCGGTGGCGCACCCCACCAGCCGAGTCCCGTCGTAGACGGCTTCGCCGACTTCTTCCTTGGTGATTCCGGGCGCCAACGCGGGCGGTGCCTGGGGTCCGAAGTGTGGAGTCGCGACCCAGGAGTCGTCCAGGGTGGGCACGATGACGTGCAGTGCGCTGTGGCCGGGTGCGTACATGACCACCGCCCCGTCGTTCTGGATCTGCAGCACGGTTCCGGGGTGCCCGTCGGTGTCGGTACTCCAGATCGGCTCGTTCCCGGGTGCCCGGAGTACCAGATTGCCGTCTTCCTGCATGAACAGCACGGTCCCAGGGTGACCGGCGCTGTGGGTGTCACCGAGCACCTCGTTGTCGATGCCGTACTCGACGAGGTTTCCATCGTCCTGCATGGTCAGGCGGTACAGGCCGTTCTCGGACACGATGGTTCGTCCTGGGCCCATGTCGTCGCCGGGATCCAGTTGGTAGGCCAGGCTGGACGCATCTGCATTGGTTGCGGCGATTACCGAGGCGGAGACGGCGGCGGCAGCCAGCAGGCCGGCGAGGGCGCGGACGGCCTTCCGGCGGCGCGCGGTCATCGGGCCTGCGGGCGCGCGTAGCCCGAAATGTCGGTGTTGCCGCGGGTCACTGTGTTGGGCCGTACGCCATCCGTCAGGTTGCCTTCGATCGTGGAAACGGTGCCGTTGCCGTTGATTGCGACGACGATTCCGACGTGGTCATTGGAGGTGGTCCCGGTGTGGAAGCGGTATCCGATGGCATCGCCCGGGCGGACGCCACTCAGAGCCGAGCCGTCCGTCCAGGCTCCGGCCGTTTTGAAGCTCACGGCGCCGGAGCTCAGGCCGTTGGTACGGGCGCCTGCCTGTCCCCACACCCAGCGGGCGAAGTCGGCGCACCAGGGCTCGGCTCGCCGCCCGTTGCCGCAGGGCGAGCCCTCGCCCATCTGTCCCGAGTAGAAGTTGCAGTTCGTGCCGGTTTCGCGATTGCGTTGCGAGTTCCCCGCCTCGGCCCGGGCGATGGCGGCGATCCGGTCGCCGAGAGCTCCACCGGAACCGCCGGTCGACCAGCGTGCGAGGTGGCCGGGCGCGTACAGGACGATGTTGCCGTCGTTCTGCAGTTCCAGCGTCGAACCGGCGTTCCCGTCGGTACGGCTCGACCACACCGGCACGTTGCCGGGCGCGATCACAACCAGGTTTCCGTCGCTCTGCAGACGCGCCTCGGAATTCGGACGGCGCGTCGCGGTAGCCCAGACGGGACGGTTACCGGGGGCGTACTCGACGAGATTGCCGTCACCCTGCATGGCCAGCACGTACTGCCCATCGGGCGAAACGAGGCGCTCGCCGGCGACGAGCCGCTCGCCGGGATTGAGACGGTCCGTATTCGAGGCCGCGTCGGCGTTCAGGACGAAACTCTGGAGGAGCACGACTCCGGAGGCCAAGATCGCGGAAATGGTGATCACGCGTATACGGCGGCGTGGTGCTCGGTGTGAATTCATGCCAAGTAGCAAACCCACGCTACGGACGGTGCGGTAGTTGACCCCTGAACCTGTCACGGATTGGAGTCAACTTGGCGACAGATCAGAAAATGACGATCAATCCCGGTCACCCACTTCGCGCATACCTGCAGGCCAAGGCTGGTTTGTGACAGGTGTTGAACCCTTTGATCTCAGGAGAGATCAATCACGTACAGCGATGCGGGCAGGTTTACTGTGACGCGTTACCTGGGGGAAGGAAAGAGCGGGGTATGTGGGGGGAATCAGGCGGAGTCACCGTCGCCTACAGGAGTGACGTGTGGCGGCTCCGGGTGGGTGAGTCGCTCACCATCGGTAGAAGTGAGAACTGTTCGGTAAGGCTCGTTGATCCGGAGATCTCTCGACACGCTTGCCTGTTGAGAGTCGATTCTGGATTCGTCACGGTGTTCAATCAGTCGACCCAGAAGCCGCTGGCGGTGCGTCCGCCGGCCGGGGAGGATCGCCGGGTCGGTCCGGGGGCGGCGACGACGTCGCTGCCGTACCCGGTCTTCGACGTGGTGTTCGCCGGTACCGACGATCGGCCGGTGAGCGTGCGGGTCGATGCCCGTGCGCTGGTGCCGCCGCAGCCGCCGGCCGTCC
>NZ_JBFAZH010000210.1:0-8773 GCF_040681735.1 Actinoplanes sp. NPDC051633
GCGACGCTGACCGCCCGACCCGCCGCCGCACAGCCTACCGCCCCGCCGGCGGGGCCGCCGGCCGTGGCCACGCCGATCCCGGGCGGTGGCACGCCCCTGCCGCGGCGCACTCCGGCATCCGGCAACCCGTTCGCGCAGCAGCCGATCGGCAACATGTTCACCCCCGCGTCGGAGCCCAACGCCGCCCCGCCTCCCCCGCCGCCGCCTCCGGCCGGTGGCGGCCGCGGTGTGACGCCGCTGCCCACCCGCCGCCCGGCCGGCATCGGTGCGGACGACGAGGCCGGCAGCCCGACCGCGCTGCCCGCTCGCCGGCCCACCGCCGAGCCCGGTTCGCAGCCGGGCTCGCAGCCCGGTCCGATGCCCGGTTCGTTGCCGGGCCAGCAGCCGGGTTCGCTGCCCGGCCGGCGTCCGTTCGGCGAGGCCGAGGGCGGCGCCCTGCCCACCCGGCAGCCCTCCGTCTTCGGTGAGCCGCCGTCGAGCCCGTTCGGGCCGCGGCCGGGCGACCCGCAGGCCGGCGATGGTGGCCGTCCCGGCTACGCCCAGCGCGTGCCCGGTGCTTCGTTCGCGGCCGGTGGTGACTTCGGCCCGCCCGCCGGGGGTCCGGAGCCCGCGCCCTTCGGCGGCGATCGGGCCGGTCAGCCGGCCACCTATGGTGCGCCCTCCGGCGCAGCCGGCGTCTTCGGCAGCCCGGCCCGGCCCGGCGGCGATGACGAGCAGCCTGGTCGTTCTCCGCACGACGGCCGGGACCTGCCCTCGGCCGGTGGACAGCCCGGTCCTTCCGGTGGGCCCGGCACGGCCGGCCCGTTCGGCACGGCGCGCGACGCCGATGGGCGGTCCGGCATGTTCGGCGCCGACCGGCAGCCCGGTGTGTCCGGCGGCCCGACCGGCACGGGCGGTCCGTTCGGCTCGGCGCGTGGTGCCGAGGGTCGATCCGGCGTGTTCGGAGCCGACGGTCAGGCCGGCGCCTTCGGCGGCGAAGGCCAAGGCGGCCCGGTCGGTGGCCACGGCCAGGCCGGCGCAGCTCGCGGCACGAGCGGCCAAGGCGGCCCGGTGGGTGCCGACGCGTTCGGCGCAGGCCAGGACGCGGGCGGCCAGGGCGGCCCGTTCGGTGCGGGCGACCAGGGCGGCCCCTCCGGCGCACGCGGCCAGGGCGGTCCCTTCGCCGCCGAGGGTTCCTTCGGCCGCGGCACGCCCGATCAGCCTTCCGGCGGCCGGCCCGGCGCACCGGGCCCGTTCGGCAGCCGGCCCGAGGCCGACAACCGATCCGGCTCCGCTGCTGTCTACGGACAGCCCCGCACCGGTGACCAGGACAACGATCGACCCGCGGCGGCCGGCGCCTTCGGCCCGTCCAGTTCGCTCGGCGACAACCCGGCGGACGAAGACCAGTCCGGCGCCTTCGGCCGCGACCAGTCCGGCCTCTCCGGCCGCGACCAGGGCGACCCCTTCGGCCGCGCCCAGTCCGACCCCTTCGGCCGCGACCGGTCCGGCGTGGCCGGCGGCGAGCAGCAAGCAGACGGATTCGATGGCGGCAGGCAACCCGGTGGCCGGCAACCCGCCGCGCCCGGCAGCGGGCCATTCGGTGGTGCACCCTTCGCGGACGACAACGCGGGCTCCTCTTTCGCCGGCGACCCCCAGGGCACGTCGCGGCCGGGCGGCCCGTCAGGTCCGCCCTTCGCCGAGCGCCCGGCAGGGCCGCCCTTCGCCAGCGGCCCGGCAGGCCCGCCCTTCGCCGGCGGCCGCCCGGGTTCATCCCAGGCCGGTGGCCTCGAGGGTCCGGCGTTCGGAGCCGGCTCGGGCGAGCCCGCATACGGCGCAGGTTCGCAGGACTCGGCGTTCGGCGCGGGGGCACAGAACTCCGCGTTCGGCGCAGGCCCACAGAGCCCCGCGTTCGGCGCAGGCCCACAGAGCTCCGCCTATGGCGCAGGCTCGGACGGGTCGGCTTACGGCGACTCTGAGGGCTCCGGCTACGGCACCGAGTCCGACGGCCCGGCCTACGGCGGCGGCTTTGACCGCCCCGGCTACGGCGGCGGCTCCGAACGCCCGGACTTCGGCGGCGGCGCGGCGGGTCCGGCCTTCGCGGGCGGCGGCGCGTTCGGCCCCGGCCCGGTCTCGGCCGAGCCCCGCAACGGCTCCGTGCCACAGCCGCGCCACCCCGGCGACCAGTCGTCGAACGGCCCGAGCAGCGGCGGACCGGCCATGAGCAGCGGCGGACCGGCCATGAGCAGCGGCGGACCGGCCATGAGCAGTGCACCGCCGGTGAGCGGCGGCCCCGCCACCGGCACCGCCCGGCCCGTCTCGGCCAGCGCGTCCGTACCCATGGCCAGCCTCGGCACCCCGGTCGACCCCAACGAGGTACCGCCGCCGGTCGCGGCGCCGCAGGCCCGCGTCTACGGACGGCCGGCGGCCGCACCGCCGGAGGACGACCGGGCCGGCAGCGACGAGCAGCCGGACGACAACGGCGCCTGGCCGTGGGACCGCGCGAAGCAGCGGAACGAGGATCCCGCGCAGCAGCACTCGATGTTCCGCAAGCCCGAGCCGCCCTCGGCTGCGCCGCAATCGCCGGGCCGCGCGTCAGCCGGTGCGAGTGCCAGCGCGCGCGTCACCCCGCAGGGCCCGCAGGGCTTGCCGGGCCCCGACGCGCCTCCGCAGGGTGGCACGCCGTTCTCGGAGTTCACCACGGACGTCGCCGGTCGTGGCCGGCCGGAGCCGCAGACCTATGGGAACCGGCCGGATAGCGGCGCGCCCCAGGGACCCGCACCGGACCCGTACGGCGAGCACACCACGGACATCTCGGGCCGCGGCCGCGGGAACCCGGACGAGCCCTACGTCCCGGCGTCCGCCCTGCCGTCCCTGCATGCCGCGCCGCCGCGCGAGAACGGCTTCCCGCCGCCCAACCAGCCGCCGCCCCCGCCCGGGGTGGAGGGCGACCGCCCGCGGATGGGTGGGGTCTTCCCCGGTCCGGCGAGCCGTGCCACGGTCACTCCGCCACCGCCGGACGATACGGCCAGTTGGCCCGGCTCGGCTCCGCCCGGCTCGGACGGCGACCAGGGGCGCTTCGACCAGTTCCTGCGGTCGGACGCCGAGGCTGCCGCGCCGCCGGCCAAGCCGGAGACGCCGCACGTGCGCATGTTGCCGATCCTGATCGGGGTCATCATCGTCGCCGGCCTGGTGGTCGGCTTGGCGCTGGGCCTGGTCTACCTGATCTCCGGGGACTCGGACGGCGGCAACGGCTTCGCGGTCAAGACCGGCGAGTGCGTGAAGCGCGACGGTGAGCAGGCGGTCAAGTCGGGGTGCGGCGATTCCGGCGCGTACGAGGTGACGTCGATCGTGGACGCCAAGGAGAAGTGCGGCGACCCGGGCCAGCCTTATGTGCTCAATCCGGCGGAGGACGGGCGTACCCAGGTGCTCTGCTTGAAACCCCGCACCTAGCGTGACCATCGAGAAGGGTCCGCGGGTACGGGCTCCGGAGCTGCGCGGACGCGGCTGGCTGAACACCGGCGGCACTCCGCTGTCGCTTGCCGACCTGCGCGGCAAGATCGTCCTGCTGGACTTCTGGACGTTCTGCTGCATCAACTGCCTGCACGTGCTCGACGAGTTGCGGCCGCTGGAGCAGAAGTACGGCGACGTGCTCGTGGTGATCGGGGTGCACTCGCCGAAGTTCGAGCACGAGCGCGACCCGGAGGCGCTGGCCGCGGCTGTGGAGCGCTACGGCGTGCACCACCCGGTGCTGGACGACGCCGACATGACGATGTGGCAGCAGTACGCGGCGAAGGCCTGGCCGACGCTCGCGGTGGTCGACCAGCGCGGCTACCTGGTGGCGTCGATGGCCGGCGAGGGGCATGCCGAGGGGCTGTCCCGGCTGATCGACGAGCTGATCGACGAGGGTGGCGTCCGCGTCGGCGACAGCCCGTACGTGCCGCCCACGCCGGCCGACACCATGCTGCGCTTCCCCGGCAAGGCGATCGAGCTGCCGAACGGCAACCTGCTCGTGTCGGACTCGGCGCGGCACTCGATCGTCGAGCTGACCGCCGACGGGAGCGAGCTGGTCCGTCGCATCGAGGGCGGTTTCAACGAGCCGCAGGGCCTGCTCCTGATGCCGCCGAACGTCGCGCCGTACGACGTGCTGGTCGCGGACACCGCCAACCACCAGCTGCGTGGCCTGGTGCTCGAGACGGGCGAGGTCACCCGGGTGGCCGGCAGCGGGCGGCCGTGGCGGTCCACCGTGGACGTTCATCCGCACGACGCGCTGGCCGCCGACCTGTCCTCGCCGTGGGACCTGGCCTGGTTCGACGACAAGGTCATCATCGCGATGGCCGGCATCCACCAGCTGTGGTGGTTCGATCCGGTGCGCCGCACGGTCGGCGTGTACGCGGGGACGACGGTCGAATCGTTGCGGGACGGGCCGATCCCGGACGTGTGGATGGCGCAGCCGTCCGGCCTGTCCGCGGCGGGCGACAGGCTGTGGATCGCCGACAGTGAGACCTCCGCGCTGCGCTGGATCGAGAACGGCGCGATGCACACCGCGGTCGGCCAAGGCCTGTTCGACTTCGGGCACGTGGACGGGCCGGCGTCCGAGGCGCTGCTGCAGCATCCGCTCGGGGTGGCGGTGCTGCCGGACGGCGATGTGCTGATCGCGGACACGTACAACGGGGCGATCCGGCGCTACGACCCGGTGACCGCGACCGTTTCGACGGTCGACTCCGGCCTCGCCGAGCCGAGCGACATCCTGGTCACCTCGACGGGCGACGTCCTCGTGGTGGAGTCCGGCGCGCATCGGCTGACCCGCCTCGCGCCGGGCACGATCGGCTCGATCAGCACGGTGACCGGCGCCCGGCACCGCACCGAGCGCCCGCCGTCCCGCCTCGCCCCCGGCCCGGTGACCCTCGACGTCATCTTCACCCCGGCGCCGGGCCAGAAACTCGACGAGACCTTCGGCCCGTCGACCCGGTTGGAGATCTCCGCCACTCCTCCGGAGCTGCTCGTTTCCGGCGCCGGCACGACCACCGATCTGTCCCGCGAGTTGGTGCTGGCCGACGGTGAGGGCGTGCTGCAGGTGGTTGCCCAGGCGGCGACCTGCGATGCCGACGCCGAGCACGCCGCCTGCCATCTGACCCGGCAGGACTGGGGTGTGCCGGTCATCGTGGCGCCCGGCGGGGAGTCCCGGCTGCCGCTCGTGTTACGCGGCCTGGACACGTGAGGCGGTTCACTACCCGCGAGTAACCTACGGTGTCGTAACCTGGAGGTCGTGACGAGCTCGACGCCTTTCCGGATGAAGCCGGCAGACCTCGGAAAGCCGAGGTTGCGTGGCCGGCTGCACCAGTATGCGTTCTACGTCGCGCTCGCCTGCGGGGTCGTCCTGTGTTCGATCGCGGCGAGCCGGCCGGGCATCAGCCCCTTCATCAGCTGCCTGATCTACAGCATCACGGTGTGCGGCCTCTTCGGGATCAGTGCGCTCTACCACCGCCGGGTGTGGTCCGAGCGGGGCTATCAGATCATGCGCCGCATGGACCACTCGATGATCTTCATCTTCATCGCGGGGACGTACACACCGTTCTGTGTGCTGCTGCTCTCGGGCACGTTGCAGACGGTGATGCTGTCGCTGATCTGGGGCGGGGCCCTGGGCGGTGTGGCGGTGAAGGCGATCTGGCCGCATCTGCCGCGGTGGGTCAGCGCGCCGCTGTATCTGGCGCTGGGCTGGGGCGCGGTCGCGATCATGCCGGATGTGCTGCACAACGGCGGCTGGCCCGAGCTCGTGCTGCTCGCCGCGGGCGGCGTGATCTACAGCGCGGGTGCGATCTTCTACGCGCTCCGCCGCCCGAACCCCTGGCCCACCGTCTTCGGCCACCACGAGTTCTTCCACGCGTGCACGCTGATCGCGGCCATCTGCCACCACATAGCGATTTACTTCGCCCTCTACGCATGACGCTCTAGCGGGGATTGGCGGCCCGCCACGCGACGTAGTCCGCGACCGCCGCGGCGACGTCGAAGGCCGGCGTGAACCCGGTGTCCCGCGTGAGCCGGGCGATGTCGAGGTAGGGGCCACTCTGCCCGCCGGGCTCGAGGCCGGGCCGCGCCCCCGGGACGACCGCCTGTAGCGCCGCCGCGAAGTCGCGGTTGGCGGCGGGCCGGCCGCTGGAGACGTTGTACGTGTCGTGCCGCAGGGTCTCCGTCGTCATCAGCAGGGCGATCGCGCGCCCGGCGTCCGGTGCGTAACAGCTGTCCCCGCCGTCGTCGGCGTGCAGCGGCGGCGGTTCGTCGCCGCGCAGGACGGCGCTGATGTAGGAGGGGATGGGGTAGAACGGCGACTCCGGGTCGACGAGTGGTCCCCAGATGGTCCCGATGCGCAGGACGACGGGCTGCACGCCGCTGCCCGCAAGACTGTGGGTCGTGAGCGGCTCGACGGCCTTCTTGAAGGCGATGATCAGGTGCGGCAGCTCCGCGGTGGGCAGCGGAGCCCTTCATGCCAGGGCGTCTCGGTCCGGCCGACGTAGACCCCGAGACTGCTCGCGACGGCACACCTGCGGACCCGCCATGCGCGGGCGGCGTCGAGCGCGTTGAGCAGACCGGCCATGTCGGTGCGGAAGAAGTCGACCGGGTCCTCGGGAACGGTGCCCGCGAGGTGCACGATGTCGCTGATCTCGTGGCGATCGGCCAGAGCGAGGAAGGCGTCGCGGTCGGTGACGTCGAGACTCTCCACGGTGACCCGGCCGGCGAGGAACGACGGGACCTCGGTGCGGTGGTACGAAGTGACGACGACATCGCGCCCGAGCTCGGTGAGCGCGCGGGCGGTGTGGGCGCCGATCATGCCCAGTCCGCCGGTGACGAGGATTTTGCTCATGTCCCCGAGGCCAGGGTCAGCCGGAGGGCATCGTAGGACGCCCGGGCTGCCAGGACGTCGCCCATGTGGTTGGCCGCCCACTTCTCCAGCGCCTCGACCAGGGCGAGCAGGCTCTCGCCGAGGGGGGTCAGCGCGTAGTCGACCCGGGGCGGCACCACTGCGTACACGGTTCGCGTGATCAGCCCGTCACGCTCCAGCGCCCGCAGGGTCTGGGTCAGCATCTTGGGGCTGATCCCATCGATCTTGCGCTGCAACGTCGTGTACCGCTCCGGCCCGCCCGCCAGCAGGATGACGATCAGCACACTCCAGGTGTCGCCGATCCGGTCCAGCACCTGCCGGCTCGGGCAGTCCTTGGCGTAGATATCCGTGGTCACCTGGACACTATCCCTGAGGTGCGTATGGCACTTCAAGGTGCCCACTCTCTTTCGGGAAGTGATCCGCAAGCAGGGCGGTTGTTGCCCGATGACAGTGAGGAGATCACCATGACCATCGTCGTCACCGGAGCCACCGGCCCGCTCGGGCGCCACGTCGTCGAGAGCCTGCTCGCCCGCGGCGTACCCGCCGATCAGATTCTCGCCACGGGCCGCGCCGTCGAGAAGATCCAGGATCTCGGGGTACGCGCACAGCGCGCCGACTACAACAGCCCGGAGGAGTTGAAGCGCGCCTTCGACGGCGCCGAAAAGGTGCTCTTCGTCTCCAGCAGCGAGGCCGGCCGGCGGATCGCGCAGCACACCAACGTGGTCGAGGCGGCCACCGCGGCCGGGGTGGGGCTGCTGCTCTACACGAGCATCGCGAACGCCGGCACGTCCGACCTGATCCTGGCCGGCGAGCACCAGGCAACCGAGGAGCTGATCAAGGGCTCGGGTCTGCCGTACGCGTTCCTGCGCAACAGCTGGTACTACGAGAACTACGACTTCCGCGGCGCGGTGCAGAACGGCGTCTACGGCGCCGCGGGCAACGGCCGGATCAGCGCCGCCGCCCGGGCCGACTACGCCGAGGCCGCCGCGGCAGCGGTGGTGCGAGGTGCGGGGCGGGTCTACGAGCTGGGCGGCCCGGGCTTCACGCTGGCCGAGCTGGCCGCCGAGATCGCGAAGATCTCCGGCACCGAGGTCACCTACACCGACCTGGCGCCGGAGAAGTACCAGGAGTTCCTGCTCAGCGTGGGCCTCCCGGAGCCGGCCGCCGTCGTCCTGTCGGACGCCGACCGCGGCGCTGCCCAGGGTGCGCTCGAGGTGGATCCGGCCGACATGCGGGACCTGCTGGGCCGCCCGGCGAAGCCGGTGGCCGACGCCATCCGCGCAGCCCTGGCCTGACAAGCCGGTCGTCCACAAGGCGAAGCCCAGGCGCGCGGGAATCCGCGTGCCTGGGCCGGAAGTTCAGGGGCTCAGCTGCCGTACGGCGGGGGCGGCGGGTCGTCGCGACGAACCGTCCGGACCTCCTCGACCATGTGGCCGTCACTGCGGACGACCGGCTGCCGCTGCTCGACGACCGTGCGCCGGCGGCTGTTCCAGAACCACACGGTGACGATCAGCCCGACCAGTCCGGCCAGCATGAGTACGTAGCCGACGACGTTGATGTCGAGGCCGCTGATGTCCGCGTTCACGGCGAACGCGAGGATCGCCCCCAACGCGAGAAGGAAGATGCTTCCGCCGATGCCCATCGGGCCCTCCTAGCTGGATGCCGCCCGGGGGAGGGTGGCACGGTTGACCATGTCCTTGCGTCGATCAGCGTGTTTACCCCGGCGGGTGAATCCGTAATCCGGCAAGCTGACCGGCATGAGTGAGCGGATTCTCGTACTCCTGCGGCACGCCAAGGCCGAGACGCCCGGCGCGGGACCCGACTTCGACCGCCGGCTCACCGAGAAAGGCCTGGCGGACGCCGGCGCGGCCGGTGCCTGGCTGGCCGACGAAGGGCTCCTGCCACGCCTGGTGCTCT
>NZ_JBFAZH010000211.1:0-8738 GCF_040681735.1 Actinoplanes sp. NPDC051633
CACCAATAAATACAACAGCAAATAACGACAACAACAATAGCGATTTAAAGTACATAGACCACTTATGTACGCTTTCACCCGCGAGCGGGTCGCGCTGCTCACCGACGAGGGCTCGTTCGTCGAGGACGGGTTGTATGCGAACAGTCTCGCCGACGGGCTGCCCGCAGACGGGGTGATCACCGGAACCGCCCGGATCGACGGGCGCGACGTGTGCGTGATGGCCAACGACTCGACGGTCAAGGCCGGGTCGTGGGGCGCGCGTACGGTCGAGAAGATCATCCGGATCATCGAGCGTGCCTACGCCACCGGCGTACCCATGATCTATCTGGTCGACTCGGCCGGCGCGCGCATCACCGACCAGGTCGACCTCTTCCCGGGCCGGCGCGGCGCCGGCAAGATCTTCCACACCCAGGTCCGCGCGTCCGGGGCGATTCCCCAGGTCTGCGCGCTGTTCGGCCCGTCCGCCGCGGGGGGCGCCTACATTCCCGCGTTCTGCGACATCGTCGCGATGGTCGACGGCAACGCGAGCATGTATCTCGGGTCCGACCGGATGGTCGAGATGGTGACGGGCGAGAAGACGACGCTCGAGGCGATGGGCGGCGCGCGGGTGCACTGCACCGAGTCCGGCGTCGGCCACTTCCTCTGCAAGACCGAGCAGGCCGCGCTCGACGTGGTCCGCAACTACCTGTCCTACCTGCCGTCCAACTGGCAGTCGTCGCCCCCGTCGGCGGTTTCCCGTGAATCGGCCGATGTGGACCTCGGCGCGCTGGTCCCGGCCAGCGAGCGGCAGGCCTTCGACATGCGGCGCTACATCAAGGGGATCGTCGACGAGGGGTCGTTCCTCGAGATCCAGGCGCTCTGGGCGCGCGAGCTCACGATCGGATTCGGCCGGCTCAACGGCGAAGTGATCGGCGTCCTCGGCAACAACTCGATGTTCAAGGGCGGCGTGCTGTTCGTCGACTCGGCGGACAAGGCGAGCCGCTTCGTGCAGCTCTGCGACGCGTTCAACGTGCCGCTGCTGTTCCTCTCCGACGTCCCCGGGTTCATGGTCGGCACGGCGGTGGAGAAGCAGGGCATCATCCGGCACGGCGCCAAGATGATCACGGCGATCAGCGAGGCGACCGTACCCAAGATCTGTGTGGTGGTCCGCAAGGCCTACGGCGCCGGGCTGTACGCGATGGCCGGGCCCGGCTTCGACCCGGACGCGACCATCGCGCTGCCCACCGCGAAGATCGCGGTGATGGGCGCGGACGCGGCGATCAACGCCGTGTACGCCAACAAGATCGCGGCGATCGCGGACGAGGCCGAGCGGGCGGACTTCGTCGCCGCCAGGCGAGCCGAGTACGAACGCGACATCGACATCATGCGGCTGGCCTCCGAACTCGTCGTCGACGCGATCGTCGAGCCCGCCGACCTGCGCGGCGAGCTGGTCCGCCGGTTCGCCGCGGCTCGTTCCAAGGACCGTAGTTTCTCCCGGCGCCGGCACGGCGTCACTCCCGTATAAGCATCACTTCCTTTTGGGGGACCCGTCATGGTCGACTTCCGGCTCACCGAGGAGCAGGAGGCGCTGCGTTCCAGCGTGCGCGAGTTCGCGCGCGAGCAGGTCGCACCGGTCATCGCCGAGCACTACGAACGGCACACCTTCCCGTACGACCTGGTCCGGCAGATGGGCAAGATGGGCCTGTTCGGGCTGCCGTTCCCCGAGGAACACGGCGGGATGGGCGGCGACTACTTCACGCTTTGCATCGCGCTCGAGGAGCTCGCCCGGGTGGACAGCTCGGTGGCGGTCACCCTGGAGGCGGCGATCTCGCTGGGTGCGATGCCGATCTACCGCTTCGGTACGCCCGAGCAGAAGGCACGCTGGCTGCCGCAACTGACCAGCGGCGAGGCCCTGGCGGCCTTCGGTCTCACCGAGCCGGGCTTCGGCTCCGACGCCGGCGGCACGGCGACCCGCGCCCGGCTCGACGAGGCGACCGGCGAGTGGGTGATCAACGGCACCAAGGCGTTCATCACCAACTCCGGCACCGACATCACCGCGCTGGTCACGGTGACCGCGGTGACCGGCACGAACCCGGACGGCAGCAAGGAACTGTCCACCATCATCGTGCCGTCGGGAACGCCCGGCTTCACCGTGGCGCCCGGCTATTCCAAGGTGGGCTGGTGCGCGTCGGACACGCACGAGCTGTCCTTCGACGACGTGCGGGTGCCGGCCGAAAACCTGCTCGGCGTGCGTGGGCGCGGGTTCGCGCAGTTCCTGCGGACCCTCGACGAGGGCCGGATCGCGATCGCCGCGCTGTCCGTCGGCCTCGCTCAGGGCTGCGTCGACGAGTCGGTGAAGTATGCGAACCAGCGTCAGGCCTTCGGGCAGGCGATCGGCAACTTCCAGGCCGTGCAGTTCATGATCGCCGACATGGAGGTGCGGGCGCACACCGCTCGGCTGGCCTACTACGACGCCGCGGCGCGGATGCTGGCCGGGGAGGACTTCAAGGCGTACGCCTCGGTGGCCAAGCTGCACGCCAGCAACGCCGCCATGGACAACGCCCGGTACGCGACCCAGGTGCACGGCGGATACGGCTTCATGAACGAGTCCGCCGTCGGCCGGTTCTACCGCGACGCGAAAATCCTGGAGGTCGGCGAGGGCACGTCCGAGGTCCAGCGGATCCTGATCGCCCGTCACCTGGGTCTGTAGCTGGTTGACGGCTCGACTGTCGGGCTTCCGACCACCAGCGGGTCACATGCCTGACAGCACGGCCGTTCAGTTCGGCAGGTATCGAGCCAGGTGCCTACCTTCAGGTTCATGGCATCTGATCACGGGGGTGGTCCGGCCTTCGGTGTCTTGTTGGGCAGTCATCGGCGGCGGGTCCGGCTGACCCAGGAGGAGCTGGCCCGGCGCGCCGGCGTCGGTGTGCGTACGGTCCGCGACCTGGAACGCGGCCGCGCCAGCCGCCCGCAGCGCTCCACCGTCGAGCTGCTCGCCGGCGCGCTCGGCCTGACGGGGGCCGACCTGCAGGGCTTCCTCGGCGCCGCCCGAGCTCCCGCTCCGCCCTACGTGCGGCTGCCGCCCGCGGGCGACCTGATCGGCCGGGACGGCGACGTGGCCGAGCTGGTCGCCCGGCTCACCACCCGGCCGCCGGACGGACCGCGCGGCGTCACCCTCGTCGGCCTGGCCGGTGTGGGCAAGACCGCGCTGGCGCTGACCGTCTCGCACCGCATCGTCGACGCGCACCCGGGCGGCGTCGCCGGCATCGTGGTCACCGAGGGCTTCACCACCGGCGACATTCTCGGCATGGTCGCCGCGGTGTTCGGGGTGGGCCGCTTCGACGACCTCTCCGCCCGCTTCGCCGGGATGACCGCGGTGCTGCTCGTCGACGCGGTGGAGCGGGCGCCCGAGGCCGTCGCCGAGGCGTTGTCCCGGCTGCTCGATCGGATCCCGACGCTGCGCTTCCTCGCCACCGGGCGGCACCCGATCGGTCTGCCCGCGGAACGGGTCTGGCCCCTCGGGCCGCTGGTCGCTCCGCCCGAGGAGGCGCGGACCCTGGCCCAGGCGCGCAACTATCCGGCCGTGGCACTCTTCCTGGACCGGCTGGCCCGCGTCGGCCGGGCGCCGGTCGACCCGGCCGAGGTGGCACCGATGACCACACTGGTCCGGCGGCTCGGCGGGCTGCCGATGGCGATCGAGCTGGCCGCGGCCCACGGCCGGGTGCTGACCGTCGCCGAGATCCTGGACCGCTACGGCGACCGCCTGCTCGACCTGACCGGCCGCCCGGGCCGGCAGGTGGTCTCGCTGCGCGACGCGGTGGCCGCCAGCTACAACCTGCTCGCCGCCGAGGAGCAGTACGCCCTGCGCCGCCTCGCGATCTTCCGGCACCGCTGGTCGGTCGAGCTGGCCGAGCAGCTGATCGAGACGAGCACCGACGTCGTGCACCTGCTCGACCGGCTGCTCGAGCTCGGCCTGCTCAGCGTCCGCGGCAACCGTCCGTTGCGGTTCCGCCTGCTCGACGTGGTGCGCGACTTCGCCGCCGAGCGGGCCGCCGCCGAGGGCGAGCTGACCGCCGGCCGTCAACGGCACGCCGAGGTGATCGCGCGGCTGGCCGAGGAGATCGCGCCGGATCTGGTCGGGGCGAACCTGTCCGAGGCGGCGACCCGCCTCGACGCGGTGGTCGGCGACCTGGGCGCGGCGCTCACCTTCGCGGCGTCGGAGGATCCGCACACCGCGCTGCGGATCGCGGCCGCGCTGCCCCGGTATTGGCGGCTGCGCGGGCGGGACGTGACCGGGCGGCAGTGGCTGCGGCGGTTGCTGGACGACCCGCGCACCGCCGACGCCGACCCGGTCGTCCGGGCCTGGGCCAAGATCGGGCTGGCTCAGCTGGCGCTGGAGCACGGCGCGGCCGGCCAGGAGATCGAGTCGGCGTCGTCCGCGCTGGCCGACTTCGAGCGGCTGGGCCTGATGGACGGCCGGCTCGCCGCGCACACCCAGCTGGCCGCGTTGTGGCTGTCCACCGGCGGGTACGACGAGGCGCGGCGGCACTGCGAGGCGGTGCTGGCGCTGGCCCGGGCGGCCGACCGGGCGCGAGACATGGCTGTGGCGGAGAACAACCTGGCCTGGCACGAGATCCGGGAGGGCGATCTCGCCGCCGCGCGCCGGCGGCTGGCCGAGGTGGACCGGCTCGCCGTGTGGTGTGGCGAGCACAGGCTGCGGGCGCTGGCCACGGCCAACCTGGCGGAGGTGGCCCGCCTCGGTGGGGAGCCGGCCGAGGCCGAGCGGCTGGCCCGGCGGGCGGCGGCCGAGCTCGAGGTGCTGGGCGATCCGAACCACCGTCGCCGGGTGCTCGCGACCATCGGGCTCGCCCTGGCCGAGGCAGGTCGGCTGGACGAGGCGGAGGGTGTGCTGCTCGAGCTGCGGCCCCCGTCGGACGCGGACTTGTCGCCGGACGGGCCGGCGGCCGTGGTCGCGGCGGCGATCGCGATGCGCCGCGGCGAGGAGCGGGTGGCGGCGGAGTCCTTCGCCCGGGCGGTCGACGCCTACGCGGGCGGGCACGACCCGAGACTGGTGGTGGATGCCCTGGTGGGGCTGGTGGTGTGCACGCCGGACCCCGAGCCGCGGCACGCCGCGCTGCGCCGGCTGGACGATCTCTGCCGGACCGGTGGGATCACGCTGCTGCCCCGCGAACTGAAGCTGCTGGGTCGCTGAACGGCGTCGACGGCCGGCGCTTTCGTGGCCCCCCACGCGCCGACCGTCGCATCGCCCCACACGGCAAAACGGCGTGAACGTGACTCCCCCGTCGCGCCCAGCATCTCGCCACGGCCGCGCCGCATCCCCCTTGCGAAGATGACCTTATCCGCGATCGTCTGACCTTTTGGGTAAGAGCGCCCGGTATGTCCTAGGCGTTCTGTGCTTCTGCCGGTAGTTCTGCCGGTTCGTCACTTCCGGCCGTGGCGCACGGATTCACCGCGTCCCGGAGGGCTCGCAGCGCGTCGAGGAAGGCGTCGTACTGGGCCGGCGTGAGCGGCTGGACCAGCCACCGCTCGATCAGCTCCAGGTGGTCGGGCAGCAGATCGTCCAGCCGGCTCAGGCCCTTGTCGGTGATCACCGCGTACGAGCTGCGCCGGTCGGTGGAGCACGCCTCGCGCCGGATCAGCCCGGCGCGGTCCATCCGGTCGACCACCCGGGTCACGCCACTGGTGGACAGGGAGGTCTGGGCGGCGAGGTCGGTCATGCGCAGGCGCCGGCCGGGGGAGCGTGCCAGGCGCATCATCACCTCGAACTCGACCGTGGAGAGGCGGTGCTGGTCGAGCTGTGTCGCGAAGCGGTTGGTCAGCCCGGTGAAGGCCTCCGCGAAGAGGCCCACCGCGGTGAAGCGGGGGTCGTTCAGGTCGGTGCTCACCTGGACAACCATACCAGGCACTTGACAGGGGGAATATTGTTCGGCGTATAGTTGCTACGTCAGACAAGTTCTAGACATGTCATCTTGAAGGGAAGCAACAACCATGACCGAGTCCGTCGTTTCCGGTACGCGTGAGTTCCAGGGCCTTCAGATCCCGGCCGCCGGCACCTACCTGCTGGATGCCGCGCACAAGCGGGTCGGGTTCGTCGCCCGCCATCTGATGGTCAGCAAGGTTCGCGGCACCTTCGAGGAGGCAGAGGCCACCATCACCGTCGGCGAGGACCCGCTGCAGTCCGCGGTGTCCGCCACCATCAGGACCGCGACCGTCAACACCACCAGCGCCGACCGCGACGCCCACCTGCGCAGCGCCGACTTCTTCGACGCCGAGAAGTACCCGGCGATGGAGTACCGCAGCACCGGCATCAAGTCGTGGGACGGCAACGAGTTCGTCGTCACCGGTGAGCTCACCATCAAGGACGTCACCAAGCCGGTCGACCTGACCGTCGAGTTCGAGGGCGCCGGCAAGAGCCCGTACGGCTTCGACGTCTTCGGGTTCAGCGCCACCGCGGAGATCGACCGCTTTCTCGCGGTACGCACCGAGCGCGGCCCGGTCGCCTTCGCGACCGGCGAGGTGGCCGGCATCCGCCCCACTGCCGCGGGCGGACCCGCCGCCGAGGGACATGTCGGCCTGCTCACCGGCGCCTCCAGCCGGCTGGTCGCCGGGGTCGGCACCATGGACGCCGAGCCGCTCTTGCTGCTGCAGAGCATGCGGGTCGTGCCGGACGAGGTCTGGGCGGCAGCGGCCGGCGAGGCGGTGCCGGCATGACCGCGACGGCGGTGATCCGCTTCCGCGACCTGCTGGCCGGCAAGCTGGGCTGGTCGTTCGCCGACACCGACGTGCCGCACCTGGCCACCGAGCTGGACCGCCGGGCGGGCGCCCGCGGGCTGGGCCGCGACGACTACCTGTCCCGGCTCGGCACCGGCCGCTGGGACGACGAGCTGTCGGCGATCGCCGAGGACCTGACCATCACCGAGACCTACTTCTTCCGGCACAGCGAACAGTTCCGGGCGCTGCGCGAGGTGGCCCTGGCGGACCGGCTCGCGGCCCGGGCCGGCCAGCGGGTGCTGCGCATGCTCTCGGTCGGGTGCTCGTCCGGCGAGGAGGCGTACACGCTGGCGATCGTGGCCCGCGACGCGCAGCCCGACCCGGGCTGGATCATCTCGGTGCTGGGCGTCGACGCCAACCCGGCGATGCTGCGCCAGGCCTGCGACGCGCACTACAGCACCTGGTCGCTGCGCGAGACGCCGGATGCGGCCAGGCAGCGATGGTTCCGCGCGCAGCACGACGGCCGTTACGAGGTGGACCCGGCGATCCGCGCGAGCGTCCGCTTCCGGCAGCACAACGTCGCCGACGACGACCCGGCCCTGTGGCGCCAGGAGCAGTACGACGTGATCTTCTGCCGCAACCTGCTGATGTACCTGACCTCGGAGACCGCCGCGGCGCTGATCGGCCGGATGACCAGGGCGCTGGTCCCGGGCGGCTATCTCTTCCTCGGGCACACCGACTCGCTCGGCAACCGCCCGGACGGTCTGGAACCCATGCACAGCCATTCCAGCTTCTTCTACCGGCGGGTCAGCGCGGTCCCGCCCGCCCCACGCGAGGAGCCGCAGCCCAGCCGCGAGCCGGCCCCCGCGAAGAAGGTCGACCTGCTGGAGCTGATCCGCGCCGAGCGCTTCTCCGAGGCGCTGGCGGTATCGACGAGCCGGACCGGCGGCGAGCCGCGCGACCTGCTGCTGCACGCCGTCCTGCTGGCTCAGGCCGGCCGCCTCGACGAGGCCGAGATCGACATCCGCCGCCTGCTCGACACCGACGGGCTCAACGCGGACGCGCACCACGTGCTCGGTGTCTGCCTCGAGGGCGGCGCCGCGGTGGACGTGGCGATCGGGCACTACCGGCTGGCCGCGTACCTGGATCCGGCCTTCGCCATGCCGCGGCTGCGGCTCGGCCTGCTCCACCGCCGTCGCGGCGACCACCGCGCCGCGGCCGCCGACCTCGACCGCGCCCTGCAGCTGCTGCGCGCCGAGCGCGACGATCGGATCGTCCTGTTCGGCGGCGGGTTCGGCCGCATCGCGCTGACCACCCTGTGCCGCAGCGAGCTGGACGCCTGCGAGGCTCGGCGATGAGCCCGACGGAGCTGTACAAGGCAGGTGTGCTGGACCGGCTGGCCGAGCTGCGCGAGGAGTTCGACTCCTCGTTCACCCGGCCGGCCCGGCGGCACGACGTCGAGCATGCCGAGCTGCTGGCCATCAAGGCCGGCGGGCGCGCGTACGCGTTGCAGCTGTCGCAGACCTCCGGCGTCTATCCCGACCGGCCGGTGACGCCGCTGCCCGGCCCGATCCCCGCGCTGATCGGCGTGGCCGGGTTCGGCGGCACGATCGTGCCCGTCTACGACCTCGCCGCGCTGCTCGGTCGCCCGTTGCCGGACCGCCCGCGATGGCTGGTGACGGCCGCCGGCACGCCCCCGCTGGCGTTCGCCTTCCACCAGCTGGACGGTCACGTTCGGGTGCCGGCCGGGTCGATCATCACCGAGGCCGGCGAGCGTCCACACGGGAGCCTGCGCGGCATGGTGCCACTGGCCGGCGGCATCCGCCCCATCATCGACCTGCCCGCCGCCCGGGCCGCCGTGCACACCCTGACCGGACACCTCGAGGAGCGACAGACATGATGGCCGGACGCACCTTCGGCAACAAGCTGGCCGGCGGGTTCGCGCTGACCGTGGCGCTGACCCTGATCATGGGCACCGCGTCGGTGATCACGCTGAAGCTCGTGATGGACAGCAAGGACCGGGTGAT
>NZ_JBFAZH010000212.1:0-8728 GCF_040681735.1 Actinoplanes sp. NPDC051633
ATTGTGATTAATTCAATTGATTTAGAAACTGGGAAAAAATATCAAAGCAATAAAAAACAAAGAGAGTTCGTAAAACAAAAAAATGATGACCGCAGGCCGTCGTCGAACGAGGGAAGACCGTCGGGCTTGTCGCCCGCGGCAGCGGCGTAGACGTCGGCGACGAAGGCAGTGAAGCAGTCCAGGTAACCCTGCGGGTGGCCGACCGGGACGATGTTGTAACGGGCGGCGTCGCCGGTGGAGGACTCGGCGCCGCGGTGCACGACGGCGTTCTGCTCCCGCCCACCCACCCACAGCGAGTCGGGCAGTTCCTGGTCGAACTGCAGGGACGCCTGCGCGCCGTCGAGGGAGAACCACAACCGGTTCTTCCGTCCGGGCGAGACCTGGCTGACCACGAGGGCGCCTATCGCTCCCCGGTCGGTCTCGAACAGGACCGTCGCGGCATCCTCGGTGTCCGGCTGCGGCCGATCGGCGCTGCGCGGGACGGTCGTCAGCCGGGCGACCAGGCGGGTGATGCGGTGCCCGGTGGTGAACTCGACGACGTCACACCAGTGCACGCCGATGTCGCCGAAGGCGCGGGAGCCACCGCCGAGGGCCGCGTCGACCCGCCAGTTGTGGTCCTCCGGGCGGGACAGCCAGTCCTGCAGGTACGACCCGTGCACCAGGCGCAGAGCCCCCACGTCGCCGCGGCGCACGCGACCGCGGGCGTCGCGCACCGTGGGATAGAACCGGTACACGAACGGCACCGCCGTGACGACCGAGGCCGCGCCCGCCAGGTCGGCAAGTCTGCGGGCGTTGTCCACGTCCGTGGAGAGCGGCTTCTCGCAGATCACGTGCTTTCCGGCGGCCATCGCCCGCTCGGCCAGCGGCGCGTGCAGGTGATTGGGGGTGCAGATGTGCACGACGTCGATGTCCGGAGCGTCGATCAGCTCCTCCGCCGACGACGCCGCCCGCTCTGCCAGCAGCCGGGTAGCCGCGGCCGACGCCGACCCCGCGTCTCGGTCAGCAACAGCGGCGAGGACACCGCCGGCCGCCCGCACCGCGCGCGCATGGACCCCGCCGATGAAGCCGGCGCCGACAATGCCGGATCGAGGACGATCTGCCATTGGGCATCTCCCCTATGATCAAAAGTGACGGGGGTCACACTTGATGTAACACCCTTTCGGCGCAGGGCGCAGCTTGGACGGCGCTCGGGAGCAGAGATCTTATTGATCTCCAAATTGTCTAAGAATTGACGGCATCAATTTCGGATCACGCAGCCGAGCACGCGAGGGCCCGGCTTAGGTCCGGCCGCGATCAGTGTCTTCATCTCGCCATAGCGCAGCGACGCGATTGACTTCCTGGAGATCAATCGCGCTGACATCGGCTAAGGAGTACCCCCAATCTAATAGACTCTTTTGGATAGCAACATAAGCAAGTACGGTCGCATTCAGGGAAGGCTGAGCGACCTGATGCACTGGCAGCCACACCGCGAGGGGCGGAGCGTCTCGCCGTCTCGCCGTCACTCTCTCGTCGCCGACCGGCTCTAGCCCTGGGTCAGTTGAAGCCTCCGTGCCCTCAGTGCGATCAAAGGAGATCGACATGTGCCAAGGTCATGGTGACGCCGCCACCGCGTCGCATGAGGAGGTGGCGCCACTGCTCGGGCGGCGCGGCTTCCTCCGCACCGCCGCAGCCGGGGTCGCGGCCGCCGGCGCGACCGGCTGGCTCGCAACCGATGCGGTCGCTGCCAACGCCCGGTCCGGCGGTTCCGGCCACCACAGGGTTCCGCCGGAGCGGATCAGCATCCAGCTCTACACGCTGCGCAACCTGCTGGCGATCGATTTCGAAGGCACCCTGGCCGCTCTCGCCGAGATCGGCTATCGCCGGGTGGAGACCGCCGGTTTCGGCACCCGCACCGTCACCGAGTTCAAGGCCGCGCTGGACGCGGTAGGCATCTGGGCGAGCTCGAATCACGTGGGCATCCCGCAGCCCTTCGACGCCGCCGCCTGGAGCACCTCCCTGGCGAACGCTCAGGTGCTCGAGTCGCGTTACGTCGTGCACCCCGCGTTCGGGATCAACTTCGGCACCGGCGTGGTGGTGCGGGACCGGGCGACCTGGGCCGCGTTCGCGCGCGACCTCAACCGGGCCGGCCGGATGGCTCAAGCCGCCGGGCTACGGCTCGGATATCACAACCACAACTGGGAGTTCTTCCGGCTCACCGACGACCCGTCGCGGACCGCGTTCGACGTGCTGATCGAAGAGACCGACCCGCGCCTTGTGCACTTCGAGCTGGACCTCTTCTGGGTGACCCGGGGAGCCCGTGACCCGGTGGACCTGCTGCGACGGCTGCGTGGTCGGGTGCGCCAGTACCACGTCAAGGACATGAACCAGGCCGGCAGCTTCGAAGACCCGGGACAGGGCCTGCTCGACTTCCCGCGGATCTTCCGCACCCATCAGGTCGAGGAGTACATCGTCGAGCGGGACGACGCCGGCAGCACGCCGCGCACCCCCCAGGACGCGCTCGTCACCGCCCGCGTCGGCTACCAGTTCCTGCGCACGGTCCGTTTCTGACCTCGCGCTCCCGACCTCCAGCACGTACTGACGTCTCGCCGAGGAGATCCGTCATGAGAAGGACCATGCCCCTGTTGGCGTGCGGGCTTCTGGCGGTAACCGGCGCCATGGCGGCACCCGCCGCCGCGGCCCCGGCCACCGAAGCGCAACCACCCGAATCCCGATTCCAGAAGGTCGTACTCAACGACCGGCCCGGCGAGCCGATGAGTCTCGCCGTCCTGCCGGACCTGCGGGTGCTGCACACCGCACGCACAGGCGAGGTACGCATCCACAACCCCCGCACCGGCCTGAATACGCTCGCCGCCGAGGTGCCGGTCTACCAGCACGACGAGGAGGGCCTGCAAGGGATCGCGATCGACCCTAACTTCTCCAGCAACCGCTGGGTCTACCTGTACTACTCGCCGGAGCTGGACACGCCGGAGGACAACCCGGCGACGCCCGAGGTCAACGAGGGCGACGCGCCGGCCGAGGGCACCGAGGCGGACTGGGAGCGGTTCCGCGGGGTTCTGCGGCTCTCCCGGTTCAAGCTGGTCGGCGATGAGCTCGACCTGGGCACCGAGCAGCAGATCATCGACGTGCCGGTGGACCGCGGCATCTGTTGCCACGTCGGCGGACAGATCGACTTCGACGGCCGGGGCAACCTGTTCCTGTCCACCGGCGACGACACCAACCCGTTCTTCTCCGACGGATACGTCCCGCTGGACGACCGGCCCGGGCGCAACCCGGCGTTCGACGCCCGGCGCAGCTCCGCGAACACCAACGACCTGCGCGGCAAGCTGCTGCGGATCCGGGTCGGCGAAGACGGCGGCTACACCGTGCCGCGTGGCAACATGTTCCGCCCCGGCACCCCGCAGACCAGGCCGGAGATCTACGCGATGGGGCTGCGCAACCCGTTCCGGTTCGCGGTCAACCGCACCAACGGCGACGTGTACATGGCCGACTACTCCCCCGACTCCCCCGAGGCGAACCCGGCGCGCGGGCCGGCCGGCCACGGCCGGTGGATGATCATTCGTCGACCGGGCAACTACGGCTGGCCGTTCTGCGTCACCCCCGACATGCCGTACATCGACTACGACTTCGAGACCGGCGGTTCCGGGGAGCCGTTCAACTGCCAGGCGCCGGTGAACGACTCGCGGCTGAACACCGGGCGGCGCGTGCTGCCGGCGGTGGTGCAGTCGGAGGTCTGGTACAGCTACCCCGAGGCGGACGCAGGGCTGTTCCCGGAGCTTTTCCAGAACATGGGCGGTGACGGCATCGCGCCGATGGCCGGCCCGGCGTACCAGTTCGACCGTCGCAGCCCGTCCCGGGTGAAGTGGCCGCAGTACTACCACGGCGTGCCGCTGTTCTACGAGTGGTCCCGGGACTACATCAAGGAGTTCCGGCTGAACCGGCCGAACGGGAGGACGCTGGCAGACATCCGGCACGTGCCGGTACCGGTGGACAACCCGATGGACATGGAGTTCGGCCCCGACGGCGCGCTCTACGTGCTGGAGTACGGCGACGGTTTCTTCGCCGAGAACCCGGAGGCGCAGCTGGCGCGGATCGACTACGTCCGCGGCAACTACACGCCGGTCCCGGTGGTGACGGCCGACGTCACCCAGGGCCTGGCACCGGTGACCGTCAACTTCTCCAGCGCGGGGACGGCGGACCCGGACGGCGACCCGATCGCGTACGCGTGGGACTTCAACGCGGACGGCGTGGTGGACTCCACCGAACAGAACCCGACGTACACCTACACCGAGAACGGCGTCTTCGACGCGACGCTGCGGGTGACCGACCGCACCGGTCGCACTGCTGCGGCGTCGGTGTCGATCATCGTCGGGAACGTCGCGCCGGTGGTTGAGCTGACCACCTCCCCGGCGCCCGGTGAGCCGTTCGCGTTCGGCCAGGTCGTGACCTTCACGGTGACGATCACCGACGACACGCCGGTGGACTGCTCGACCGTCTCGGTGGCCTACATCCTCGGTCACGACCAGCACGGTCACCCGCTGAACTCCACCGCCGGGTGCAGCGGGTCGATCCAGACCTTCGTGGACTCCGGCCACGCCGGGGCAGGCAACCTGAGGGCCGTGTTCGTCGCGTCCTACACCGACGCTCCGACCGACCCGGACGTGCCTCCGTTGACGTCAGACGACGAGGTGGTACTCACGCCGACTACTCCGTGATCACCTGACGCAAGGGCGCCGTCCCCGCCGTGTGGGGCGGCGCCCTCCCACGTCCAGCTCCCAGCCGACGGACAACACGTCGAGCGTTGCGGTGTGACCGGCCGCGGCGGCTGCGTCAGAGGGCGTCGGCGAGGTGCGTGATGTCGTCACGTTCGTGCGGTGGCGCAGGCCGGTGGAAATGCTCCCGAATCGTGACGGCTTCACCGCACCGCACAGCGGCGTCGTCCCGGTCACCTGCGACGAACGCGAGACGTCCAAGCCCCTCGAGGGCGGACGCGGTCACGGCCGGTTCGCCGAGCCGGCGACCCAGCTCCAGCGCTTCCGAGTACCGGGCTCGGGCCGCGGCAGTGTCACCGTCGGCTTCATCGCACCGCCCCAACCCGACCAACGCGACCCCTTCAAAGACGGGCGTGGCAAGTTCGATGAACCCGTCCACTGCGACCGTGTAGTGCCCCCTGGCTTCGTCCCAGTCTCCGTCGACGTGAGCGAGCAGGCCGTACCCGTACCCAGCAAGAACCTCTCCGGCGCCGTCACCGACCTCGCGGGACGCGGCCGCTCCTTCGTCGAACAACCGCCTCGCAGTTTCGTAGTCACCCACGTGCACCTTCGCGATCGCCAGGTCCGCAAGCGCCCACTGGGCGGTGTTCCACAACCCGGCACCCCGCGCCACATCGATCGCTTCCTCCAGGACGGGCGCCCCTTCTGCGTACCGGCCGAACTGCCGCAGCGCCCACCCGAGGTGGTACAGGGTCGCCGACAGCCCCCACGAGTCGTCGAGCTGCCGGAAAGCAGAGGCAGTGGTGCGGCCGATACGGACGGCGGCGTCGGCGTCGCCGGTCTTCGCTGCGGTCTCCATCCGGACGAACCCGATGACAGCAGGCCCCCACGGGTCACCGTCGTGGTCGAACTGCTCCTCCGCCGCCACGAGCAGCGCCTGTGACCGGTCCGGTTCCGCACCGGTGACCCCTTCGACAGCGAGGAGGACTCGGGACAGGGCCGCGTGCCAAGCGTCGCCGAGCTCTTCGAACAGAGCCAGGCTTTCCGCCGCAGCTTCGGCGCACCGGGGGTTGGGGTGGACGAGGCAGCCGCGGGGTCGTTCGACTATCGAGATCGCCTGCAGCGCGAGCGCCCGCGCTGCCGGGGACCCCTCGTCGCCGGCAACCAGCCGCGACAGCACCTGGCGGCCTTCGAGATGACGGCCGAGGTGCCAGAACATCCCGAGGGAACCGGCCATCCTCAACGCTCCGTCCCGGTCGCCGTCCGGGCCGCTCAGGAACGCCAGAGCGGCACGAATGTTGGGTTGCTCGTCACGCAACCACCGCAGCGTCTGTCGTTGCTCATGCCCACGCAACGCAACTTCGGCGTGCTCGACGATGTCCCGGAAGTACGCGGCGTGACGTCGCGCCACCTCGACCGCCTGCCCGGACGCCTCAAGCTGTTCGGCGGCGTACTGACGCAACGTCTCCAACATCCGGTACCTGGTGGTGGGGCCGGGTTCGGCGCCGACCATGGACCGTTCGACGAGCCGGCCGATGGTGTCGAGGACCGCACCGGGAGGTGCCCCTTCGTCTGCGACGACATTCTCAGCCGACATCAGCGTCCAACCACCCTGGAACACCGATAGCCGGTCGAAGACCAGTTGCTCGGTCTCGGAGAGCAGCTGGTAGCTCCAGTCGACGGTGGCGCGCAACGTCCGCTGCCGTGCTTCAGCGGTACGGACACCGGAGGTGAGCAGGGTGAACCGGTTCGCCAGTCGTTGGGACACCTCGGTCGGCGAGAGCGTCGACACCCGGGCGGCGGCGAGCTCGAGGGCGAGCGGGATGCCGTCGAGGGACCGCGTGATGGCACCGATCGCGGTCAGGTCGTCGGCACCGAGCAACAACCCGGAGCGCACGGCGCGGGCGCGTTCAGCGAAGAGCTGCGCCGCCGGGTAGGCGAGCACGTCACCTGGCGAAATGTCCTCTGGTGGGGTTTGCAACGGGCCGACGGTCACCTGCACCTCGTCGGGAATGGCGAGCGCTTCGCGACTGGTCGCCATGACGGTGATGCCGGGACAGCGGCCGAGGATGTCGTCGGCGAGGGCGGCTACGGCGTCAACGACGTGCTCGCAGTTGTCGAGCAACAGCAACATGCGGCGCCGAGCCAGGAACGAGATGAGCCGGTCGCGCAGGTCGCGGGTGGCGCCGGCGCCATCCATCGGCATGCCGACGGCGTCGGCGACCGCGACCGGCACCTGATCGGAGCTGTTCACCGACGCGAGCCGTACCCCGAACGCACCGTCCGGGTACTTCGCCGACGTTCTGACGACGGTGGTGAGCGCCAGGGACGTCTTTCCGGCGCCGCCAGAGCCAACCAAGGTCAGCAGCCGTACGCCGCCGAGGAGCTCGACGATGGAGTCCAGCTGGGCGTCGCGGCCGATCAGAGGGCGGACCACGGTGGGCAGGTTCGTCGGCGACGTCCGGTCCTCGTCCGCGCGGGACCGGTGCGCCGGCATCGTGACGGGAACAGTCGTCGGCCCGGTCGCCTGAGCGGTCGCTGCTGCTGCGGTTGGGGCTGCTGCGGGGGCGGGGACCATGTCCTGCTTGGCGCCGAGGGCGTCGTCCTGGCGCAGCACCCGCTGGTGCAACGAGCGCAGCGACACCGAGGGTTCAAGGCCGAGGGACTCGTCGAGGACGTCCCGGGTGCGGCTGTACACGTCGAGGGCGTCGGCTTGTCGGCCGCTGCGGTACAACGCCACCATCAACAGCCCGGCGAGCGATTCCAAGGTCGGGTCGTCAGCGACGACTGGTTCGAGGTCGCCGACGACTTCCCCATGCCGGCCGAGCGCCAGTGCGACCTGAGCGCGTTCCGTCATCGCAGCCAACCGGAGCTCGGTGAGGCGGGCGGCTTCGGCGGTGGCCCACTGCTCGGCCGCGAAGTCACTGAGCGGGTCGCCACGCCACAACGCGAGCGCGTCGTCATAAGCCTGCACGTGAATTGGTCCGACGCCGCCGTTATCAGCTGCGTTCGCGGCGCCCGTGCGTGCCGCCCTGACACGGTCCGCGAACTCGTGCGCGTCCACCGTCGAGGAGTCGATGGTCGCGCGGTACCCGACCCCTTCGCGAGTGACGACGTCACCGACCCCCATGGTCTTCAGGGCGCGGCGCAGCTTGGAGACCCGGATCTGCAGCGCGTTCATCGGGTCGACCGGCAACGTCGACGCCGACCACAACCGGTCCACGAGCATCGTGGCCGGGATGGTGCGGCCAGGGCTGAGGAGCAGCTGGGCGAGCAGAGCACGTTCAGCGGTGCCGGGCAGCTTCACGGGCGCACCGTCGACACAGACCTCCATCGGCCCGAGCAGCCGGTACCGCACGTCGTTCACCGCTGTTCCCATCCGCGAGCCCTCCATCATCGTCCTCCGACGGTAGGGCGATGAGCAAGCCTCGGGACGGCACTCCGAAACACCCGCAGCGTCACATGACAGCGAGTGTGTCACTGGGCTGAGCACGGAGCTGGGCAGCGACCCAGGCAGCGTCGTGGTGGACAAAACCGAGCAGCGCTGACCCGCGGGTGTGCTGCCACGGCAACCCGATGAACGCCAGGCCTCGCGCGGCGCTGATGCCGCGTTCGTGGCGCGGGTGGCCCTGCGCGTCGAACGCCGCGGGGACGTCGACCCAGGAGTAGTCGGCGCGGAAACCGGTCGCCCACACCACCGTCGAGGTTCGGACCGCGTGTCCGTTCTCAAACCTGACCTCGTTGCCGGCGATTGAGACAACCCGTGGCCGGATCTTCACCCCAGCCCGTCGCAGCCGCCGAAGAGGGGTGCCGATGACCAGGTCGCCGCGGGCACGCATGCGACGCGCCAGCCGTGACTCCGCGGTCTTGGTGATCAGACCCGTCCGGGTCAGCCACCAGAACAGGTCCCGGCCCAAGAATCGCTGCGGTAGTTGCAGCGATTTGGCTCCCACAGCCAGGGTCACGTCGTGGGTGGCGGCGAGCTCCTCCGCGATCTGTCGTCCGGAGTTGCCGGCCCC
>NZ_JBFAZH010000213.1:0-8706 GCF_040681735.1 Actinoplanes sp. NPDC051633
GGATCGAGCCGGTCGAGGACCTCGTCCGCGGTCTCCCCGGTCACCGCCGACAGCACGCCCAGGTCGAACTCGCGGCCGATGACCGCGGCGGCCCGCAGCAGCTCGCGGGCCGGCTCGGGAAGTGTCGCGGCGCGGGCGGCGACCACATCCGCGACGGCGACCGGCACGCTGTCGGCGGCGCCCAGCTTGGCGAGCTCGGTCAGCAGGAAGGCGTTGCCGCCGGTACGGTCGCGCTGCTGATGAGCCGCCTGACGGCCTGCCGGCAGACCGGCGACCTCGACGGAATGGACGCCGCGCAGGTCGCGGCGGTGGCCGTGGCGGCCGGTTCGGGCGACCTCGAGGCCGAGGCCCGCGCCGCGACCGCCGCCATGGACGGCGCGGTGTGGCTCCCCCGGCCGCACGGCACCGTGCATCCGAGCCTGCCCGGCACTCTGCGCAGGGCGCTGCGCCGTCTGCCGGCCGCCGACTCCGAGCTGCGCTGCCGCGTGATGCTGGCGCTCGCGCTGGAGCTCTACTACGCGGACGCGCCGAGGGAGCGCCTGGCGCTGGTCGAGCAGGGCCTGGCCCTCGCCCGCCGGTTGGGCGATCCCGGCCTGCTGGTGTGGGCGTGCACGGTGGCGTGGCTGGCGTCCTGGCGGCCGGGCACCGCGCAGCAGCGGTACGCGCTGGCCCACGAGGCGCTGGACGCCGCCGCCCGGGGTGACGACGTGCTCAGCGAGGTGACCGCCCACACGCTGGTGGCCTTCAGCGCGCAGGAGACCGGGCGGATCGCCGAGATGGACGCGGAGACGGCCCGCGCCCGCGCCGACGCCGGCCGGTACCGGCTGGCGACCCCGCTGGTCGCGCTGGGCTGGCTCGAGGTGCCGTGGCTGGCCATGCGCGGCCGCTTCGACGATGCCGAGAGACTCTTCGCCGCGACCGTCGATCTGATGTCACGCACGTCGATGCCGCAACGGACGGAGTCGGCCGCCGGCACCGCGATGGCGCTGCAGATGTTCCGCAACGCGGCCGGCGCCGAGATGGCCTCGCAGATGCAGGCGCTCGCGCCACACAGCAGGCTGCCGCTGCACTCGACCATCGTCATGCTGCTGTTGCGCGCCGGGCAGCGGGAGCAGGCCCGCGCCTGGTATGCCGAACACGGCCTGGCCCTGGATTCCGACGACTGGTACACGCTGAACAACCTGTGCCAGGCCGCGGAGGCCGCCGCCGGGATGGGCGACCGCGACCTGGCCGCCCGGGTCTACCGGCGGCTCGCGCCCTTCGCCGGGCGGCCGTGCTCAGCGGGTGGCGCGGTGGCGCAAGCGCCGGTGGACGCGTTTCTCGCCCTGGCGGCCGAGGCGGCGGGCGAGGCCGCTCTCGCCGCCCGCCACGCCGACGCGGCCCGGGCCCTGTGCGCGGAGTGGGCGGTCACGCATACCGGAATGCGACTGCCTCGCGCCGCGCGAAGCCACGGTGGGTGAGTCGCCAGAGCAGGGACAGCACCGGGCCGGCCGTCGCCAGCATCCGCGTACGCGTCTCGTCCGGCAGCTGGTGCATCACCCACGGCACCAGCGACGTCATCTCCCGCAGCGAGTACGCGCCCTTGGCGTCGTTCTTCTCCAGCTCCTCCCACTCGTGCGGCGTCACGTGCGCCTGCACCAGGGCCAGCGCCTCGGTCTCCTCGTGCGCGAGGTGCCGGTGCAGCCGCTCGCCGGCCGCCACCATGCGGATCTCCAGCGACCGCCGGGCGTCCTCGTCGGGGCGTGCGGCCAGCGTGGCGAAGCCTTCGCCGCACGCGGTGAGCAGCGGGTCGATCTCGCCGTGCTCGGCCTCCATGGCCTCGAGCGTGGCCCGGCCCCCGGCGTCCACGCGGCGCATCAGCAGCGGCCAGATGGACTCGTCCTCGGTGGTGTGGTGGTGATGCAGGATGCTGCCGAACAGTGCCCACCGGTCGCGCAACGCCCGCCAGGTGGCGGTGTCCTCGGCCGGGGTGGCGGCCACGGCGGCGGCGAAGGTGCGCAGGTCGCGCCGGAACGCGTGGTGGATGATGAACATGCCGGAGAGGTCGCAGGGGCCCTGCGGCGCCGCGGCCTGGCCGGGCAGCCGGATCTGGGTCGTCGTCGTCATGGCGGTCACGCTGCCCGGCGCCCCTTGCGGCGCGCTTGAGACCCGCCTCAAGCCGGCCTCAAGTGGCCGGTGCGACGGTGTCGCCATGCAAACCATGACGCCGGCGCTCATCGACGCCTACCACACCTGTGAGCTGCTCACCGTCGGCCGCGACGGCACCCCGGTCGCCTGGCCCACGGTGGCGCTGCGCCGCCCGGACGGCACGATCATGATCAGCACCTCGATCGGCCTGCCGCAGAAGGCCCTCAACATCCGCCGCGACGAGCGGGTGGCGTTGCTGTTCTCCGACCCGACCGGCAGTGACCTCGACGCTCCTGACCAGGTGCTCGTGCAGGGCACGGCGGTCTGCCCGGACGAGATCGTCACCGGGCCCGGGCCATGGGCCGACCTGTGGCTGCGCGTCCGCGAACGCCAGCCCTCGTCCAACTACCACAAGATGCCCGGCATGCGGCGGCTGATGGACTGGTACTACATGCGCCTGCTGATCACGGTGACCCCGTCGCGGGTCGTCACGAGCCCGGCCTGGCGTCCGGCCCCGGCGGCCGCGCCGCCCGTGCGGCAGCAGGACGCGAGCGCCTACGCGCAGGCGGTGCGGCGCATGCCCGACTTCGGCGGCGCCGTGCTGTGCGGGTACGACGACGACGGCCGGCCCACGATGCGACGGGTGCACGTGTCGGCGGCCGGCGGCCGGTTCACGGTCGGCCAGGGCCTGGGCCAGGGCCTGGCCCGTGGCCGCGCCAGCCTGCTCTGGCACAGCCACGACGACAAGCTCGACTCGCTCAAGGCTTTCGTGGTCACCGGCGACCTCGAGGACGGCGTCCTCACCCCGGACCGGTACGTCTCCACCGCCGACCGGATGGGCCCGATCGCGATGATCCGCATGATCCGCGAGCTGCGCGGCACCGCGCAGCGCTACCTCGACCGGCGCGGCCTGGCTCGGCCCGCGATCCGCTGGAACGAGTTCGCCGAGCTGGAAGCCGGGCGCTTGGCCCGCTGATCCGCGGGTATTCCGGCTCCATGCGTATCGGTTACTTTCTGTCATGCGAGGAGTACACGCCTGCTCAGCTGATCGAGCAGGCGCGGAAGGCCCAGGACGCCGGCTTCAAGAGCCTCTGGATCTCCGACCACTTCCACCCGTGGAACGACGAGCAGGGTCAGAGCCCGTTCGTGTGGTCGATCATCGGCGCGCTCAGCCAGGTCGTCAGCATCCCGGTGACCACCGCCGTCACCTGCCCGATCATGCGGATCCACCCGGCGATCACCGCCCAGGCCGCGGCGACCAGCGCGGTGCTGCACGACGGCCGTTTCGTGCTCGGCGTCGGCACCGGCGAGGCGCTCAACGAGCACATCCTCGGCGACCGGTGGCCGTTCGCCGACGAGCGTCTGGAGATGCTCGAGGAGGCGGTCGAGGTGATGCGTGAGCTGTGGCGCGGCGACTTCGTCACCCACCACGGCAAGCACTACACGGTCGACCAGGCGCGGATCTACACGCTGCCGGCGAAGCCGCCCAAGGTGTACGTGTCCGCCTTCGGCCCGAAGGCGCTGGAGGTGGCGGCGCGGATCGGCGACGGCTACGTGTCCACGATGCCCGACGGCGACCTGGTGCGCCGGTTCCGCGACATGGGTGGCGGCGACAAGCCGGTGCAGGGCGGGTTCAAGGGCTGCTGGGCGCCCACCGAGGACCAGGGCGTCGAGACCGCGCACCGGCTGTGGGCCAACAGCGGCGTGCCCGGCGAGCTGTCGCAGGTGCTGCCCTCGCCGCGGCACTTCGAGCAGGCCTCGCAGCTGGTCACACCGGAGATGACGCGCGAGTCGGTGGTCTGCGGCCCCGACCCCGCGGGCCATGCCCAGCAGTTGCAGGCCTTCGAAAAGGCCGGCTTCGACGAGGTCTACATCGCCAACATGGGCTCGCACTACGAGGAGCTCATCGACATGTATCGGCGCGAGTTCCTGTAACCCGTCCGGGGGTCGACGCACTCCGCCGCGGCCATGAGTATTGAGGGCGAGTCGGCGAGGAGGCGGTGACGTGGGTCAGACCCCCGGGTTCCGGGTGGAGGTGGATCGCAGCCGGCTGCCGCGCGCGGTGATCATCACCGTGGCCGGCGAGCTCGACTACGACACGTCCCCGCGCCTGCTCGACGCCGCCGGCGGGCCGCCACCGGCCGGCGCCAGCCTCATCATCGACGCCCACGAGCTGGCCTTCTGCGACTCCAGCGCGCTCGGCGCGATGATCAATCTGCGTGCGGCGGCTACCGGCGGCGGTGGCCGCCTGTACGTGACCGGGGTCCAGCCGCAGGTGCTGTCCGCGATCAGGGTCACCTCGCTCGACGAGCTGCTGATGATCCGCGACGACGTCCCGGCCGCACTGGCCGAGCTGGACTCCCGTTGAGCTTCCGCCGGTTGGACCGCTTCTCGCTCGCCGACGCGGTGGCGACGGCGGCGGACCTGCGCGCGGTGACGAGAGGGACCGAGGGCCTCGACGGCGCCGCCGACGCGATCGTGCAGCGGTTGTTCACCCGTCTGGTCGACGGTGCGGGCGAGCCGGCGTTGCGGTCGGTCTGCCTGTACATCGGGTGCGAGGCACGGGCGTCGGCCGGCAGCGGCGCAGCCCCGGCGGAAGGCTCAGCGGCCGGAAGCGACACAGCCCCGGCGGAAGGCTCAGCGGCCGGAAGCGACACAGCCGGCTCGGTGTCCTTCGGTGACGAGACGTTCACGGTCGTGCTGCGGCCGGTGACGCCCGTGGGCGCCGAGGTGGCGGCGAACTTCGAGGTCGTCGCGGCCGGGGTCGCCGCCGGGCTCGGGCGGCTGTCGGCCGAGGCGTACACGGCGGAGCTGGAACGCGCCGTGGCCGGGCGGGCCGCCGACATCGAGCACCGCCTCGCCCTGCTCGGCGCCGAGGCCGACGTCGTGCAACGGCTGCAGTCGGTCGGGCGCCGGCTGACCGCGCAGCTGGACCTCGACGTGGTCGTCCAGGAGGCCACCGACGCCGCCACCACGGTGACCGGCGCCGCGTTCGGGGCGTTCTTCTACAACCTGATCAACGACCGCGGCGAGTCCTACGTGCTGTACACCATCGCGGGCGTACCCAAGGAGGCCTTCTCCCGGTTTCCCATGCCGCGCAACACCAAGGTCTTCGCGCCGACCTTCGAAGGCGAGGGGGTGATGCGCAGCGACGACATCACCGCGGACCCGAGGTACGGGCACAACGAGCCGTATCACGGCATGCCCGAGGGCCACCTGCCGGTCCGCAGCTACCTGGCCGTGCCGGTGATCTCGCCGACCTCGGGCGGGGTGCTCGGCGGGTTCTTCTTCGGCCATCCGGAGACCGCCCGGTTCACCGCCCGGCACGAGCGCCTGGCCGAGGGCGTCGCCGGATACACCGCCATCGCCCTGGACAACGCCCACCTGTACGCCCGGCAGCGGTCGATGGCCACGGAGCTGCAGCGCAGCATGCTGCCCAGCGTTCCCGAGGTCGCCGGCTTCGAGGTGGTCTCGCGGTATCTGCCGGCCGCCACCGGCTCGGAGGTCGGCGGCGACTGGTTCGACGTGATCGAGCTGCCGGCCGGCCGGACCGCGTTCGTGATCGGCGACGTCATGGGCCGCGGGGTCACGGCGGCCACGACGATGGGGCGGATCCGCACGGCGGTCCTCTCGTACGCCCGGCTCGACCTCCCGCCCGCCACCGTCCTGCAGCACGTCTCGCAGATGGCCGGCACCATGTCCGGCCACCAGTTCGTGACCTGCCTCTACGCCGTGTACGACCCGACCGACAGCACCCTCACCTACGCCAGCGCGGGCCACCTGCCGCCGGCGATCATCGACGCGGACGGCCGGGTGTCCCTGCCCGCCGAGCGGCTCGGCCTGCCGCTGCGCATCGGCACCGACTACCGGCAGCGGCAGATCCCGTTCCCGCCCGGCTCGGGGCTCGTGCTCTACACCGATGGCCTGATCGAGCGCCGCACCCGGCCGCTCGACGACGGCCTGCTCGAGCTCACCGACAAGCTCGCCGACCTGACGGCCCGGGAGCCGGGCGACGCCGAGGCGGGCTGCGACAAGCTGATCGACGAGCTGACCGAAGGCCTGTACGACGACGACATCGCGCTGCTCTACGTCCGCGATCTGGGGCACCGCCGCCACTCGGCGCACATGCCGCTGACCGAGACCGGCGACCTGGCCGCGCGGGCCCGGCAGTTCACCCGGGCCACCCTGCTCGAGTGGCGGCTCGGCGCGATGATCGATCCGGTGATCACGGTGGTCACCGAGCTGGTGAGCAACGCGATCCGGCACACCGGCGCCCCGCGGCGGCTGGACCTGCTGGTGACCGGCGCCCGCCTGGTCATCACGGTCACCGACCACGACGAGCGGCTCCCCCGCCGCACCGATCCGGCCCCGAGCGACCCACGGCACCGCGGTCTGGTCATCGTCGACGCCTACGCCCACCGCTGGGGCAACCGCCCGGTCGAGGACGGCAAGGCCGTCTGGGCCGAGATGACCCTGCCGTCCGCTTAGGTGCGGTCGAGCTGTCGGTCCACTTCGGCCATCCGCTCGGCGGCGGAGGCGTTGCGTCGTAATCGTCCTGACGGGACGATGTCCGCCTGACTCGATGAGGAGCCCGCCATGGCCGACCTGACCCCCGCCCAGCGTGACGCCCTGCGGGCCCTGGTCGACCCCGCCGTGCCCTCGCTCGACGCGCCGGACGGCGACGATCCGCATGGCTTCTGGGCCACCACCGGCTCCGGCGTCGGCGCCGACGAGGCGCTCGCGCAGAATCTCCTGACCCTACCCGAGGCCGACCAGCTCGGCCTCGCGCAGTTGCTCGACGGCCTGGCCCGGCACGGCTTCGCGCGGCAGGACAGGGAGACCCGCGAGGGCATCCTCGCCGCTGTCTCGGCAGCCTCCCCCGAGGCCGACATCGCCATCGCCACGCTGCGCGGCGGCGCCTGCATGCTGGCCAATTCGCTGGTCGACGAGCACGGCCGCAATCCGTTCTGGCCGGCCTACGGCTACCCCGGCCCGCGGGTGGCGCCGCCCGCCGACCCGCCGTACATCACGCCCCATGTTCCGGCCCCTGGCGTCGTCATCGAGGCCGAGGTGGTCGTCGTCGGGTCGGGCGCGGGCGGCGGCACAATCGCCGGGCTGCTCGCCGCCCGCGGCCTGTCGGTCGTCGTGCTCGAGGCGGGCGGCGCGACCAGCGAGCGCGACTACCGGCAGCTGGAGATCGAGGCCGGCACGACGATGATGTACCGCAACGGCCTGTCGGTCTCGGCGGGTGTGGCGCCGCGGCGACGACGTCGAGGCCTGGGCCGACGAGCTGGACGCCGTCCCGATCGGCGCCGGCGGGCTGCCGATGGGCAGTGCGCACCAGATGGGTACGGCTCGCATCGGCACCGACCCGGCGACGTCGGTGGCGGGGCCGACCGGCGAGCTGCACGACGTTCCGGGTGTCTGGGTCGGCGACACGAGCGCCTTCCCGACCGCGTCGGGCGCCAACCCGATGCTCACCTGCATGGCGCTGGCCCACCGCACCGCCGGGAGCATCCACGCGGCGGTCGGAGACTCCCGGTGACCGGCTGACCGCTCTGTGTTCAGGTCCTGTCCGGACGGTGCGAGCTGGTGGACCTTCCCCGGTGGTGCTGCCGGATGGGCAGGGCGTACCGTCCGATTAGCCCATCGTGATTGGAAGGACGCGGTTGACCACGATCTTCGGGACGGCGCCGGGATCACTCTCCGACCTCGAGGTGATCGCCGAACTCGGCCGAGGCGCCGAGACCGTCGTCTATCGTGTGCGCCGCCACGGTGGAGAGTACGTCCTGAAGGTGTTCTCCGACGTCGACGCGGAGCAGACCGTGCGCCGCGAGGCCGCCCTGCTGGGCTGTGTCGGCCACCCGCTGCTGCCCCGCATCTTCGAGGTCGGCCGGACCGCCACGGGCCCGTACCTGATTCTCGAGTACATCAACGGCCCCTCGCTCGCGCAGACGCTGCGCCAGGGACCGCTGGACGAGACCCGGGCGATCCGGCTGGCCATCGACCTGGTCGGCCCGCTGACCGCCGCCCACCGGGCCGGCCTCGTGCACCGCGACGTCAAGCCGGACAACGTGATCATGGATCCGGTCGGCGCCGCCCGCCTCATCGACTTCGGCCTCGCGGCGCGCGGCGGCGAGCCGGACGACCGGGTCGCCGGCACGCTGCTCTACAGCCCGCCGGAGCAGACCGGCATGCTCAAGCGACCGGTCGACGGCCGCTCCGACCTGTACGCCCTCGGCGTCCTGTTGTACGAGTGCGTCACCGGCCGGCTCCCCTACGAGTCGGACGACGCCGGCGAGCTGATCCGGCGGCACGCCACGGCGCCCGTGCCCGACGCCCGCGCGCTGGCACCGAACCTGTCCCCGACGCTGGCGGAGATCATCGCCACCCTGATGGCGAAGGACCCGGACGACCGCTATCAGAGCGGCGACAGCCTGCTGGCCGATCTGCGCCGGCTCGCCGCGGAGCCGGGCGCGCGGTTCCCGGTCGCGGCCGACCAGAGCGGCGTGCAGCCGCAGGGGGCCAAACGGCGGGGGGGGCGGGGCGACCGGTTTTTGAAGGTGGGCCCCCCGTGGC
>NZ_JBFAZH010000214.1:0-8681 GCF_040681735.1 Actinoplanes sp. NPDC051633
CGCGGGGATCGGGACGGTGCTGGCCGACGATCCGCAGCTGACGGTCCGCGGTCACGACGTCGTCCGGCAGCCGCTGCGGGTGGTCGTCGACTCCTCCGCGCGTACCCCGGAGAACGCCCGCGTGCGCGACGCGCTCGCACCCACCTGGATCGCCACCGCGGCCGAGCTGGGCACCGGCCCCGACGGCCGCGTCGACCTCAGCGCGCTGCTGGTCGCGCTCTTCGCCCGCGGTGTGCGCTCGGCGCTGCTCGAGGGCGGCCCGACGCTGGCCGGGGCCTTCCTCGCCGCCGGGCTGGTCGACCAGGTGGTCGGCTACGTCGCACCCAAGCTGCTCGGCGACGGCCTCGCGGTGCTGCGCGACGCCGGCGTCACCACCATCGGCGAGGCCATCGACCTCGATCTCACCGACGTCACGCGGATCGGTCCCGATCTGCGGTTCGTCGCCACCCTCCGGCAGAAGGAGTCCTGATGTTCACCGGCATCATCGAGGAGCTCGGCGAGGTCGTGTACCTCACCGACGCGGGCGGCGACTCGGCCGTCCTCGCCGTCCGCGGGCCCCTGGTCACCTCGGACGCCCGTCACGGCGACTCGATCTCCGTCAACGGCGTCTGCCTCACCGTGCTCGACAACGTCGACGGCGTCTTCACCGCGGACGTGATGGGCGAGACGCTGCGGCGCTCGTCGCTGCGCGTGCTCGGGCCGGGCGCGCCGGTCAACCTGGAGCGTGCCGCGACCCTCGGCAGCCGGCTCGGCGGCCACCTGGTGCAGGGCCACGTCGACGGGGTCGCGCGGATCGTCGCGCGGGAGCCCGCCGACGAGTGGGAGGTGCTGCGCTTCTCGCTGCCGCCGTCGCTGGCGAAGTACGTGGTGGAGAAGGGCTCGATCACGGTCGACGGCGTCTCGCTGACCGTCATGTCGGTCTCCGAGAGCGAGTTCGAGGTGGGTCTCATCCCCACGACGCTCAAGCTCACGGTCCTGGGTGCCAAGGCGGTCGGCGACCCGGTGAACCTCGAAGTGGACGTGATCGCCAAGTACGTCGAGAAGATGTTGGGGGACCGCCATGTTGGATGACATCGAACGCGCGATCAAGGACATCGCCGCGGGCCGGGCCGTCATCGTGGTCGACGATGAAGACCGCGAGAACGAGGGCGACCTGATCTTCGCGGCCGAGAAGGCGACACCCGAGCTGATCGCCTTCATGCGCCGGTACACCTCCGGCTACATCTGCGCGCCGATCACCGAGGCCGAGGCCGACCGGCTCGACCTGCCGCCGCAGTACCACCAGAACCAGGATCGGCGCGGCACGGCCTACACGGTCACCGTGGACGCGCGGGAGAACATCGGCACCGGCATCTCGGCCGCCGACCGGGCGCACACCATCCGGCTGCTGTCCGACCCGGCCACCCAGCCGTCCGACCTGTCCCGCCCCGGCCACGTGGTGCCGCTGCGGGCCAAGGCCGGCGGGGTGCTGCGCCGGCCCGGGCACACCGAGGCCGCGATCGACCTGGCGGTGCTCGCCGGGCTGCGGCCGGCCGGCGTGCTGTGCGAGATGGTCAACGACGACGGCACCATGATGCGGCTGCCCGACCTGGAGACGTTCGCCGCCGAGCACGACCTGGCGCTGATCAGCATCGCGGAGCTGATCGCGTACCGGCGGCATCACGAGCAGCAGATCGAGCGGGTGGTCGAGACGCGGCTGCCGACCGAGCACGGCCTGTTCACGGCGGTCGGCTACCGCGCCCTGGTGGACGGCGCGGAGCACGTGGCGCTGGTGCACGGCGACATCGGTGACGGCGAGGACGTGCTGGTCCGGGTGCACTCGGAGTGCCTGACCGGGGACGTCTTCGGCTCGGTGCGCTGCGACTGCGGCCCGCAGCTCGACGCGGCGCTGGCCCGGGTCGCGGCGGCCGGCCGCGGGGTGGTGCTCTACATGCGCGGGCACGAGGGGCGGGGGATCGGGCTGCTGCACAAGCTGCAGGCGTACCAGCTGCAGGACCGCGGCCTCGACACCGTCGACGCGAACCTGGAGCTGGGCCTGCCGGCCGACGCCCGCGACTACGGTACGGGCGCGCAGATCCTCTACGAGCTGGGCGTGCGGTCGATGCGGCTGCTGACCAACAACCCGGACAAACGGGCCGGCCTCGAGGGCTACGGCCTGACGATCACCGGCCGCGAGGCCCTGCCGGTGCGCCTGCACCCCGAGAACGTGCGGTACCTGCGCACCAAGCGGGACCGGATGGGCCACCTGTTCGAGGCGCTCGGCTGAGTTTCCGGTGATCTCCGGCGGCGTCCGTGCCGCCGGGCGGAGAATGCTTGCGAAAGTGAGGGGATGAGGACATGGCCGGCTTCGGTGACCCGCACATGGAGACCGTCGACGCGAAAGGGCTGAGGCTCGGAATCGTCGGCTCACGCTGGCACAGCGGCCTCGTCGACCACATGGTGGAGCGGGCGCAGCAGGCCGCGAAGGCGTGCGGGGTGGACGACGTGATCGTGACCCGGGTGGCCGGGTCGGTCGAGCTGCCGGTGGTGGCCCAGGCGCTGGCGAAAAGGTGCGACGCGGTGGTCGCGCTGGGCGTGGTGATCCGCGGCGAGACGGCGCACTTCGACTACGTCTGCGACGCGGTGACCGCCGGGCTGACCCGGGTGGCGCTGGACGAGCAGACGCCCGTGGCGCACGGCGTGCTCACCGTGGAGTCGCTCGGCCAGGCCAAGGACCGCGCCGGCCTGGAGGACTCGATCGAGGACAAGGGCTGGCAGTCGACGGTCGCCGTGCTCGACGCCGCCCTGGCCATCCGGGGACTGCCGTCCTAGGCCCGCCCTCCCAAGGACGGACTACAGGCGGCCGGCCTCGATGATGCGGGCCAGGAACTGCCTGGTCCGCGGCTCCACCGGGTCGCCCAGCACCTGCGCCGGCGGCCCGGACTCGAGCACCTTGCCCCCGTCGAGGAACGCCACCCGGTCGGCGACCTGCTTGGCGAAGCCCATCTCGTGGGTGGCCAGCACCATCGTCATGCCCTCGGTCTTGAGGTCCCGGATCATGCTCAGCACCTCGCCGACCAGCTCGGGGTCGAGCGCCGAGGTGACCTCGTCGAGCAGCAGCAGCCGGGGTCCGTTGACCAGCGCCCGGACGATCGCGACCCGCTGCTGCTGGCCACCGGAGAGCCGGTCCGGATAGCTGTCCGACTTGTCCGCGAGTCCGACCCGGCCCAGCCATTCCCGGGCCTGCTCCCGTGCCTGTGCCCGCGCGCGGCGATGCACCCGGGTCGGCGCGAGCGTGATGTTGTCGAGCACCGTCATGTGCGGGAACAGGTTGTAGGACTGGAACACCATGCCGATCCGGCGGCGCACCTCATCGGGGTCCACGCGCGGGTCGGTGATGTCCTCGCCGTCCAGCCGGATGACGCCGTCGTCGATCTGGGTCAGCAGGTTGATGCAGCGCAGCAGCGTCGACTTGCCCGAGCCGGAGGCGCCGATCAGGGCGACCACCTCGTGCTCGTCGACGGTGAGGCTGACGTCGTCGAGGACGACCGCGTCGCCGAAGACCTTCCGGACGTTCGCCGCTTCCAGGACGGCCATCACGCGCCCTGCCGTCGTGCGGCGCGCATGGTGACCCCGTCGGTGATCGCGATCAGCGGCAGCGCGAGCAGCACGAAGAGCACCGCCGCCACCAGGTACGGCGTGTAGTTGAACGTCTCGGCGGTGCTGATCTGGGCGGCCCGGACCGCGTCGATCGGCCCGGCCAGCGACACCAGGCCGACGTCCTTCTGCAGCGCCACGGTGTCGTTGAGCAGCGGTGGCGCGACCCGCCGGACCGCCTGCGGCAGCACCACGTGACGCATCGTCTGCCGGTAGGTCAGCCCGAGCGAGCGGGCCGCCGCGAGCTGGCTGGGGTGCACCGACTCGATGCCGGCCCGGAACACCTCGGCCAGATAGGCGCCGTACGTGACCACCAGCGCCGCCGCCCCGAGCACGAGCACGCCCGGGGTGCCCTGCAGCCGCAGCCCGGGGATGCCGAAGGCGAACAGGTAGATCACGATGATCAGCGGCACGCCCCGGAACGTGTAGGTGTAGGTGGTGGCCAGCGCCCGCACCGGGAAGAACACCGGCCCGCGCAGGGTCCGCAGGACGGCGATCAGCAGGCCCAGGGTCAGCGCCAGCACCGCGCAGACCACGAGCAGCCGGATGTTGAGCCAGAGCCCGTCGAGCACCGCCGGGAACGAGTCGCGGGCGATTCCCCAATCGAGGAACGACTCCCGGACCCGGGCCCAGCCGGGCGAGCCGGTGACCGCGACCACGAGCAGCGTGCCGAGCACGGCCGTGGAGACGGCGGCGATCAGTACGGAGCGGACCGCCCGCCGTCTCCGGTACGCGATCCGCCCCCTCTGAATGTCGCTGGGCTGGATGTTGCTCGGCTGGATGTCGCTGGGCGTCACTGCAGCTCGGGAGCCCCACTGGACCCGGCGAGCCAGGTCTTCTCCAGCACCGCGAGGGTGCCGTCCTGACGCAGCTCGTCCACCGCGTCCTTCACGCACTCGGTCAGCGGCGAGTCCTTGTCCAGCACCAGGCCGAACTGCTCCGGCACGCCCACCTGCGGGAGCTGGCCGACGATCAGGCCGTTGTCCAGCTCGGCGCCGGTCATGTAGAAGGCGGTCGGCAGGTCCACGACCAGCCCGTCGATCGTGCCGTTCTGCAGCGCCTTCTTGGCGTCGTCGTTGCTGTTGAAGACCTGCGCCTTCTCGGTCGGCTTGATCAGCTCGTTGATCGCCTGCAGGCTCGTCGTGCCGACCTGCGCGCCGAGTTTCGCGCTCTGCAGCCCGGCGATCGTGGTGACGCCCTCGAGCTTGCTGCCCTTGGTGGTGATCACGGTCTGCCGCACCAGGTAGTAGGCCGAGGAGAAGTCCACCGCCTGCTTGCGCTCCGGTGTGATGGAGAACTGGTTGATGTCGAAGTCGTACGCCTTGGGGCCCGGCGCGATCGCGTTGTTGAAGGGCACCTGCACCCACGTCACGTTCTGCGCGGTGTAGCCCAGCCGCTCGGCGACGTTGTAGGCAACGGCCGACTCGAAGCCCTTGCCGTTGTTCGGCTTGTTGTCCACGAACCATGGGGGATAGGCCGGGTTGTCGGTGCCGATGGTGAGCTTCCCGGAGGTGCGGGTCGAAAGGGCGCCGGCGGGGCACGGATCGGCCGACGACGACGGCGAGGCGCCCGCGGAGGGGCTCTCCTCGTCCGCCGGGGCGCACGCGGCCAGCGCGGCTAGCATAACGGCCGCGCTGCCGAGCGCGGCGAGGGTGTTTCTCCTGACCATGACCGGCAGCCTATGACACGGTCCGAGCAGCAGGGCCGTCCGTCGCCGTCCTGTAATGAGCTGCAACAATTGCCCCCCGTGAAGACGTTCGAAGAGCTGTTCGCCGAGCTGCAGGCCAAGGCCGCGGCCCGGGACCCGGGCTCGTCCACGGTCGCCGCGCTGGACCGGGGTGTGCACTTCATCGGCAAGAAGGTGGTGGAGGAGGCGGCCGAGTCCTGGATGGCGGCCGAGCACGAGGGGCCCGAGCGGGCCGCCGAGGAGATCTCCCAGCTGCTCTATCAGGCCCAGGTGCTGATGATCGCCACCGGCCTCGACCTCAAGGACGTCTACCGACATCTCTGACCTGCTCGTTCGTCCGTTCCACGACACGAGAAGGAGAGAGAGACATGCTGCGCATCGCCATCCCGAACAAGGGAACCCTGTCCGGCCCGGCCGCCCAGATGCTGCGCGACGCCGGTTACCGCCAGCGCACCGACCCGAAAGACCTGATCTGCCGCGACGAGCCCAACGAGGTCGAGTTCTTCTATCTGCGGCCCCGGGACATCGCCACCTACGTCGGCACCGGTGACCTGGACCTCGGCATCACCGGCCGGGACCTGCTGGTCGACTCCGGCGTGCCGGCCACCGAGCTGCTCGACCTGGGGTTCGGCGGCGCCACCTTCCGCTGGGCGGGCCCGGCCGGCTCGCTCGGCTCGGTGGACGGGATCGCCGGCCGGCGCATCGCGACCGCGTACCCCGGGGTGGTCGAGCGTTACCTGGCCGACAACGCGATCGACGCCGAGGTGGTGCGGCTGGACGGCGCGGTGGAGAACGCCGTGCGGCTCGGCGTCGCCGACCTGATCGCCGACGTGGTGGAGACCGGCGCGACCCTGCGTCAGGCCGGGCTGGTCACGCTGGGCGAGCCGCTGCTGCGGTCGTCGGCGATCCTGATCGGCCGCGCCGCGTCGGACGCCGCGAAGTCGGCCCAGCTGATCCGGCGGCTGCAGGGCGTGCTCGTCGCGCGCAGCTTCGTGATGCTGGCGTACGACGTCCCGTCGGATCTGCTGGACAAGGCGACGGCGCTGACCCCCGGCATCGAGTCGCCGACCGTGTCGCCGCTGCACCGCGAGGGCTGGGTCGCGGTGCAGGCCATGGTGCAGCGCGACGAGGTGCACCGCGTGATGGACCAGCTCTACGATCTGGGTGCACGGGCCATCCTGGTCACCGACATCTCGAATTGCAGGTTGTGATGACGTCCGTCATGTACCGGCCGCATCGGATCCGCTGGGTCGCCGCCCCGGCCGCCGCCGCGGTCGTGGTGCTGTTCACCGTGCTCAGCTTCGGGCTGCACGGCTCCACGGGGGACAACTTCGGCCAGTTCCAGCGCGGCGACCAGCTCGCGATGATCGGCCTGGGTGTGCTCATCGGCCTGGGCATCCTGTTGTTCCTGCGGCCGCGGGTGATCGCCGACGCCGAGCGCATCCGGATCCGCAACGTCGTCGGCGGCTACGACCTGCCCTGGTCGGCCGTGCGGTCGGTCCGCTTCGACCGGAATTCGCCGTGGGCGATGCTGGAGATGGCGAACGACGACACGGTGTCGATCCACGCGCTGCAGGCGGCCGACAAGGAGTACGCGGTGGAGGGCGTCCGAGCACTTCGGGCCCTTCATTCGGCCGCCGCGGCGGCCTGATAGTATTGCCGGTAGTCGACCACGTGCGCACTTGTGCGCACGCGAAAGAGGAGCCCGCTGGTTCCCACCTGAGCTGTGCAAACGGCCGGGTCCGGTCAACCGAACCCAGAATATTCCGGGGTCGGTGTGCGTCCTCCCTGATGGGATCCAGGGCGCCGATGACCGGTCGAGCGGGCCCTGGCACATGCCGGGGCCTTCTGCTTTCCTCCTCGCCTGCACCCGGGGCGTCGAGAGGCCGACCGACATTGGCAAGGCTTACGCCGCAGATCGTGGCGTGGGCGGTAATGGAACCCGTTCTGAGGAGGCCCCATCAGCGTCGAACCACGCGTTAACGAGCAGATCCGGGCGAGAGAGGTCCGGCTGGTCGGCCCCGAGGGTGAGCAGGTGGGCATCGTCCCGCTCGAGCGCGCCCTTCAGCTGGCCGCGGACGTCGATCTGGATCTGGTCGAGGTGGCACCGATGGCTCGCCCGCCGGTGTGCAAGCTCATGGACTTCGGCAAGTTCAAGTACGAGTCGGCACTCAAGGCGCGCGAAGCACGGCGCAACCAGCAACAGACCGTCATCAAGGAAATGAAGCTCCGGCCGAAGATCGACCCGCACGACTACGAGACCAAGAAGGGTCACGTGGTCCGGTTCCTCAAGGCGGGCGACAAGGTCAAGGTCACGATCATGTTCCGTGGTCGTGAGCAGAGCCGCCCCGAGCTGGGTTTCCGGCTTCTCCGCAGGCTGAGCGAGGAGATCTCCGAGCTCGGCTTCGTCGAGGCCAGTCCCAAGCAGGACGGCCGCAACATGATCATGGTGTTGGCGCCGCATCGGGCCACCAAGGCCGCCGCGGCCGACAGGGTGACCGCAGCGCATGAGAGCAGGGCTCGTCCGCCGCGCGAGGGCGACGTCGCCCCTGCCGCGCCGGCCGCCGCTGCCGCCGACACCACCGCAGAGTAGAGATCTCCCCGGCCCCCGGGGAGCACGAGAAGAGGCGTTCGAAGTGCCGAAGATGAAGAGCCACACCGGCATGGGCAAGCGGGTGCGGGTCACCGGTAGCGGCAAGGTCGTCCGCGAGAAGGCGGGCAAGCGTCACCTCATGGAGGTCAAGTCCTCCCACGTGACGCGTCGGATGAGCGGCACGATCGTCGTGTCCAAGGCCGACGCCAAGCGAGTCAACAAGCTGCTCGGCCGCTGACGCGCGCCACACACGTTTTCCTGTTAGGAGTGGATAGATGGCACGCGTCAAGCGGGCTGTGAACGCCCAGAAGAAGCGTCGTACGTTGCTCGAGACGGCGAGCGGATACCGCGGGCAGCGCTCGCGGCTCTACCGCAAGGCCAAGGAGCAGGTGCTGCACTCGATGCAGTACGCGTACCGCGACCGCCGGGACCGCAAGGGCGACTTCCGCCAGCTGTGGATCACCCGGATCAACGCCGCGTCGCGGGCGAACGGGATGACCTACAACCGGCTGATCCAGGGCCTGCGCCTGGCCGGTGTCGAGGTCGATCGCAAGATCCTCGCCGACCTGGCGGTCAACGACGCGGCCGCGTTCGCCGCGATCGTCGAGGTGGCGAGGGCCGCTGTGGCGGCCGAGGGCACCGGTGGCGCCCCCGCCCAGGCTGCCTGAGCACGTGACCGAGGCGCCCTTCGAGGTCGGAGGGCGCCTTTTCACGCCCCGTACCCCCCGCATCGTCGCGGCCCGGCGCCTGCAGCGCCGCCGCGAC
>NZ_JBFAZH010000215.1:0-8593 GCF_040681735.1 Actinoplanes sp. NPDC051633
GCCACACCGCCCTCGCCGGACAACCACCCATCACCCGCATCAACAACGGTCTTGGGCCCTACAACTAGGCCCTACAGCTTGTCGATCAGGGTGGCCCGGCTGGTCGCGTCCTTCTTCAGGCGGCTCTTCGCGGCGGCGTCGCCGTAGAGGGCGTACCGCAGGAAGTCCGTCGTGGTGGCGATCACCGGCTCGAAATCCTTGGTGATCGCCACGTGCCCGCCCTCGGTGACCGCCATCATCGCCTTGGGCCAGGGCACCGCGTTGAACGCGGCGAGACCGTCCCGGTACGGCACCGTCCGGTCGAGCTTGCCGTGCACGAAGAGCATCGGCGCCGGGTCGCCGGCGAACGGCAGGTTGAGCACCAGACGGCCGGACATGACCACGGCCGCCGTGAGCCGGTCGTCGCGGTTGCCGCTGAACAGGCCGATCGTGGTGATGCCGCCGGCGGAGTGCCCGGCCGCGGCGATCCGGCGCGGGTCGATCAGGCCGTCGGCGTCGGTGGCCAGCATCCGGGTGATCACCTCGGAGACGTCGGCGGGCTGGTTGATCACGTCCAGCGCGTCGAACTCCCTCGTCCGGTAGTGCGTGTGCGGGAACTTCGGGGCGGCGACCACGAACCCGGCCTCGGCCCAGGCGCGCAGCACGGCGGCGTAGGCGCTCGGCTCCGAGGTCAGGCCGTGGCTGAAGACGATCAGGGGGAACGGTCCCTCGCCCTCGGTGGGATACCAGACCGTGGTGGGCAGCGGCCGGTCCGTACCGCGCTGGAAGTCCCTCTCCTTCTTGGCGATGTCCAAGCTCTTCCTCGGCGCCTCCCGCTTCGCCGGGCTCGCCGCGGTCGGTGCGCTGGGCGAAACGGCAGCCGGCGATGGCGCCGAGGAAGGCGGCGGCGGTGCCGCCTGCTTCTCGGGCGCCGGCGAGCAGGCGGCGAGCAGGAGGACGATCAGGAGCAGCGGGGTACGTCTAACCACGCTGCAATGGTGCCTGCTGCTCGCCGCCCAGGGTGGCCAACAGGAAGGTGGTCACCAGCCGATCCATCTCGGCGTAGCCCGGCTCGCCGGGCAGCATGTACGCCGCGTGCCCCGCCCCGGGCAGCAGCTCGAACCTCTTGCCCGCCCACGGCACCCGGTCGAAGGCGGCTCTCCCGTCGGCGATCGGGATCGTCCGGTCGTTGTCGGCGTGCACGAAGAGCATCCGGGCGGGCGGTCCGCCGTAGGCGCCCGGCGCCAGCCACCCCGCGATCACCACACCGGCCTTGATGCGGGCGTTGTGTCCCGACCGGAACAGCCCGATCGTCGTGTAGCCGCCCGCCGAATGCCCGACCGCCCCGATCCGGGTCGTATCGATGTGGCCTTCGAGCGGATCGCCGGGGGCGTTCGCGAGCTTCATCACCTCGCGCAGCACGTACTCCGCGTCGGCCGGCTGGTTGACGAAGTCGGCGCGGATGTAGGGAGCGGCCTTCTTGTTGGTGTGCGGGTAGGCCGGGACGGCGACGACGAAGCCGGCCGCCGCCCAGCTCGCCACCGCCGGCGAGTACCGCTCCGGCGAGCCGTGCAGTCCGTGGCTGAACAGCACCAGCGGATAGCGGCCGGGCCGCGGTGTCATGCCCGGGCGCGGGGTGACGATGGCCGGCGCGGGCTGCGGGAGCGGGTTGCGGCCGGTGGGCACGGCCGGGAAGAGCACGAGGGTACGCAGTGGCCGGTCGGCGCTGCGGGCCAGCCGCAACTCGCGGACGCCGACCGCGAAGCGGCCCGTCGGAGCCGGTCCGGGCGAGGTCGCCGACGGCCCGGGAGCCGGCGGTGGCGCCGGGCTCCCTGCCCGGTCCCGGTCCTGACCGCACGAGACGACGACGAGCACTGCGCAGAGTGTCGCCGCGATCGCGAAGCGTGCCATGATCAAACCGTATGACGGACACGCCCACCAAAGAGGGAAATCGCGCGTGGTAGGTGAGCTGGAATGCCTTCGCTATGGTGTCGCGCATGCCTGACGAAGCTGCTGACCCGAGCATGAACACCGAGGCGTTCCGCGCCTTCACCGAGACGCCCGAGGAGTCCGCCCCGGCATCGAAGACGCCCCTGATCATCGGCGGTGCCGTGCTCGCCGTGATCGTGGTCGCGGTAATCCTCTGGCTGGCGCTCTAACCCCCGAGTGCGGCCCTCGTCTGGGTCGCGATCTCGAGCTCCTCATCGGTGGGCACCACGCACGCCGTGATGGGTGAATCGTCCCTTGATATGACTTTTGCCCGGTCCGCGTTCCGCTGCTCGTCGAGGTCGATTCCGAGCGGCGCCAGGCCGGCCAGCACGGCCTCCCGGACCGGCGCCGAATTCTCGCCCACCCCGCCCGTGAAGGTGATCGCGTCCGTCCGGCCCAGCACGGCCAGGTACGCGCCGACGTACTCGCGCACGCGCCGGCAGTAGACGTCGAAGGCGAGCGCGGCCCGCTCGTCGCCGTCGTCGCGCCGCTGCAGCAGGGTGCGCATGTCGTTCACGCCGGACAGGCCGAGCAGGCCGGCCCCGCGGGTCAGCGAGCGCTCGATGTCCTCGATCGGCATGCCGGCGACCCGGTGCAGGTGGAAGACCACCGTGGGGTCGATGTCGCCGCTGCGCGTACCCATCACCAGGCCACCCTGCGGCGACATGCCCATCGAGGTCGCCACGCTCCGGCCGGCCCGCACCGCGCACGCGCTTGCGCCGTTTCCCAGATGCAGCGTGATGACGTTGGTCTGCTCCACGGGCCGGCCCAGCAGGGCCGCGGTCTGCCGCGACACGTACGCGTGCGACGTCCCGTGGAAGCCGTAACGGCGGATCTGCCAGCGCTCGGCCAGCTCGGTGTCGATCGCCCAGTGCACACCCTCGGCCGGGATGCTCTGGTGGAACGCCGTGTCGAAGACGGCCACCTGCGGCACGTCGGGCAGCAGCTTGCGGGCCACCCGGATGCCGGCCAGCGCGGGCGGGTTGTGCAGCGGCGCGAGCGGCACCAGGCGCTCGATGGTGGCGACCACCGCATCGTCGATGACCGTGGCGTCCGCGAAATCGGCGCCACCGTGCACCACCCGATGGCCGATCGCGCCGAGCCCGTCGACGTCCACCGAGTCCATGATCCGGCGGAGGGCCCCCTCGTGGTCCGGCGCGTCGCCCCCGTCCTCGCCGATCTTCTCGACCAGGCCCTTGGCCGCCACGACGTCGTCGTCGAACAGGCGGTACTTCACCGACGACGACCCGGTGTTGAGCACGAGGATCTTCACCGCGCGGCCGCCTGGATCGCCGTGATCGCCACCGTGTTGACGATGTCCTTGACCGTCGCGCCGCGGGACAGGTCGTTGACCGGGCGGCGCAGGCCCTGCATGACCGGGCCGACCGCCACCGCGTTCGCCGACCGCTGCACCGCCTTGTACGTGTTGTTCCCGGTGTTCAGGTCGGGGAAGACGAACACCGTGGCCTTCCCGGCGACCGCGCTGCCGGGAAGCTTGGTGGCCGCGACCGCCGGGTCGATCGCCGCGTCGTACTGGATCGGGCCCTCCACCGGCAGGTCGGGCCGGCGCTCGCGGACCAGCGCGGTCGCCGCCGCCACCTTCTCCACCTCGGCGCCCGTGCCGGAGGTGCCGGTCGAATAGGACAACATCGCCACCCGCGGCTCGATCCCGAACGCCGCGGCGGTCTGCGCGGAGGACAGGGCGATGTCGGCGAGCTGGGCGGCATCCGGGTCCGGGTTGACCGCGCAGTCGCCGTAGACCAGCACCCGGTCGGCCAGCAGCATGAAGAACACACTAGACGCCACCGAGACGCCCGGCACGGTCTTGATGATCTCGAAGGCGGGCCGGATCGTCGCCGCGGTGGTGTGGTTGGCGCCGGACACCATGCCGTCGGCCCGTCCCGAGGCGACCATGAGCGTGCCGAAGTAGTTGACGTCGCGGACCACGTCGTACGCCAGGTCCAGCGTCACGGCCTTGTGTTTACGCAGCTCCGCATAGGTCTTCGCGAACTCGTCCCGCCAACTCGACGAGGCCGGGTCGACCAGCTGGGCGGCGTCGATCTGCACGCCGATCTCACGCGCCCGCCGGTTGATCTCCTCCGGGTCGCCGAGCAGCGTCAGGTCGGCGACCCCACGGCGCAGCAGCGTCTCGGTGGCCCGCAGGATGCGCTCGTCGGTGCCCTCGGGCAGCACCAGGCGGCGGCGGTCGGCCCGCGCCCGGTCGATCAGGTCGTTCTCGAACATCAGCGGCGTGACCCGGCTGGACCGGGACACCTCGAGCAGCTCGGCCAGCGCGGCCGTGTCCACGTGCTTCTCGAAGGCGCCCAGCGCGGCATCGATCTTGCGTGGCGTGTCCGCGGTGAGCCGGGCCTCGATCCGGGCCGCGGCGGCGATGGTGTGGTAGCTGTCGGTCGGCACGACCAGCATGGCCAGGCCGGTGTTCAGCCGCTCGATCACCCGGACCGCCCGCGGGTCGGGGAGCTCGCCGATGGTCAGCACCAGCCCGGCCAGCGTGACGTTGCCGGCCGCGTGCGCCGCGCTCACCGCGACCAGCACGTCGGCCCGGTCGCCGGGGGTGATCACCAGCGCGCCGTCGGTGAGGTGGTCGAGCACGGCGGGCACGTGCGCGCCGCCGACGACGTAGTCGAGCACGTCCCGGTCCAGCGCCGCCTCGCCGCCGGTCACGACGGTGGCCTCCAGCGCGGCGGCCACCTCGGCGACGGTGGGTGCGGCCACGGCCGGCACCTCCGGCACCGCCCAGGCCGGCACGGCCAGCCCCTGGGGGATCTCGAAACCCTCGGGCACGCGGTTGGCGATCAGCGCGATGACGGTCGCGCCGAGGTCCACGAAGCTGTGGTACGCGCTGCGCGCCGCCGACTCGAGCGTCCCGGTCGTCCGATGCTCACCGCTCACCACGAGCGTCACCACGCTGCCGAACTCGGTGGCCAGCCGCGCGTTGAAGGCGAGCTCGCGCGGCAGCTCGTCGTGCGCCTGGTCGAGCTGGGTGGCATCGGCGAAGTCGCTGCCGATCACCACGACGGTGGCGCACTCCCGCTCGACCTCCCGGTAGCGCTCGACGATCCGCGAGATCAGCTCCTCGCGCTTGCCCTCGGCGACCAGGGCGGTCGCCTCGGCGTAGGTGACGCCGTGCGCCGCGGCCAGCGGGTACCGCGTCGAGAGAAGCGTGAGCAGCGGATCGCCGGGGTCGCCCACGACCGGCCGGAACACTCCGATCCGGGCGACCTGCCGCGACAGCAACTCGACGATCCCGAGGGCGATGGTCCCCTTGCCGACCCTGGGGCCTGCCCCGGCGACGTACACGCTGCGCGCCACCCGCTCAACCTACCGGCGATCAGTCGCCCGCGCCTATGTATGCGATGTGGGAGGAGCCGGTGCAGAGCCCGGCAACGACCTGCCAGGAGATCTGCACGCCGCTTCCCAGCGATCCATAGCTGGCGCCGTGCCCGCAGTCCGGGTTCTCGAGGAGGGTGCCGAGCGCCCCGGTCACCGGGTCCATGACGATCGACGGCGACACGAACATCAGGCCGCTGTTCTGGGCCGTCGATCCGGGCGGGGCGGTCAGCGCGCCAACCATGTTCGGCCGCCCGTCGTAGGGCAGCGCGGTCCGGCCGGTGCCGTCCGGCCGCTGCACGAACCACTTCCCCTTGACGGCCGAGATGCAGAAGGCCGGAAGGCACTGGATCTCGTCGGTTCCATTCGGCTTGACCGCGCGGATCTCCTGGCCAGTGACCAAATGCCGGAAGAAGGTGTGGTCCGGGTTGGCCGCCCACGGCGATCCGTCGGTGCGCAACGCGTCGACCGTACGCAGCGCATCCGCCTCGCTGCCGTTGAGGGGGATGCGCATGACTCTGCCGCCGGCCGAGAAGTAGGCGGTCTGGTCGTTGGCGTAGAGGCCGCCGACCTCGCCGCCAGTGAAGCCGACCGTCGCTATCCGCCGCTCGGACCTGCCGTCGTGCGCACTGGTCCAGACCTGGATACGGCCGCCGTCCACGGCGAGCCGGACGATGAAGCTGGTGGTGATGGCGACGCGGTCCGCGGTCACCTCGGCCGGGATCGCCCGCAGCACAGCCCGGTACGTGCGATCGGCGATGGAGTAGTTCCACATCGACCACGACTTGCCGCCGGGCGCGCGGCTGGCCACGAGGACATGCGTGCGGTCGATCAGCCCGAGGGATTCCGGCACGACGTTGTCCGGCGTCGCTTCCAGTCCATCGCTGATCACCGCACGCGGCCACGCCTCCGGGATGGACGGTGGGTCCGCCGGGATCGGCGGCAGGTTGAACACGTCGGCGGGCAGGGCGCGCTCGGTCGACGGGCGCCAGACCCAGACGCCGGCGCCGACCAGGATGACCGCCGCGAAGGCCGCGACGACCGCGTGCGTGCGCCGCCGCCTGCGATGCCCGGCGACGACCCGGTCCAGAAGATCCGGCGGGGGACCGGGGGCGCCCTCGGCGAGGGTCAGCATCGCCTCGTGCAGGTCGGTGTTCGTCATGAGGTCACCCCTTCCAGAGCTGCGATTCCGTGGGCGCGGAGCTTCTCGAGACCGCGGAAGGCGTGGCTGCGGACCGTCACGCGGCGCACGCCGAGGACGGTCGCGATCTCCGCGTCGGAGAGGTGTTCGTAGTAGCGCAGGACCAGCACGGCCCGTTGCCGCCTCGGCAGCTCGGCCAGCGCGGCCCAGACCTGGACGGCCAGAGTGCTGGTCTCCGCGCGGTCCAGGCCTGGGTCGGCGACCGGCTCGTCCGGCAGCGCGGCACTCGGCAACTCCCGCCGGCGGCGCCGCCACGACGACACGTGCGTCCTGGCCATGGTCGTGCGCACGTACCCCATGGGGTCGTCCTGCCGCACCACCCGGGACCAGTGCGCCCGCAGCTTGATCAGCGCGTCCTGCACCAGATCGTCGGCGTCGTGGTGGTTGCCGGCGAGCAGGTACCCGTACCGGTACAGCGCTGCCCCCCGATTGCGGACGAAGTCCGCGAAGAGCCGATCATCCCCCATGGCTCACACCTCCGACCCAGGACGCACGGCGGGCCGGATGTGTTGCACGGTCAGTCGCCCAGCAGCGGCTTGAGATAGCTGTCCGGCCGCCCGAGGAACCCCCGCCAGTGCTGGACGAGCTCCAGCGACTCCCACCCGACCCGCCGGATCCCGTGCGCGCCCAGCTCCAGGATCGTCGCGCCGGGCAGGGCGGTGAGCAGCGGCGAGTGCGTGGCGACGACGACCTGCGAACCCGAGCGGTGCAGAAACTCGAGGTGGGTGAGCAGCCGCAGCGTCGACGAGAACGACAGCGGCGCCTCGGCTCGTCCATCAGGAAGAACCCGTACCCGCGGAATTTGCGCTCCAGCAGCTCCAGGAACCCCTCGCCGTGGCTGCGGTCGTGCAGATCCCGGTCCGGGGAACCCGGGAGGCCTTCGAGATAGGTGTAGAGGCCGTGCATGGTCTCGGCCCGCAGGAAGTACGAATTGACCCGCTTGCCCGGTGTCCGGATCACCTTCAGCGCGTCGCCGAGCGGGGACTCCGTGGCCCGCGTCTCGTGCATCGCATCGCGTGAGCCGCCTTCGGCATTGAGCCCCACCGCCTCGGCAAGGGCTTCGATCAGGGTGGACTTCCCGGATCCGTTCTCACCGACCAGGAACGTGACGCCGGCCGGGATGTTGAGCCCATGCGAAAGGATCGCCGCCACCGCCGGGATTTTCGCCCACCAGGCGTCGCGGTCGGCCTCGGCGTGGGCAGAGAGCTCGACCCGGCGAACCGGCCGATCAGTCCTCATCGTCCTCGTCGTCGCGGGCGAGCCACGTGGCGAACCGCTCGATGGCGGTCTCGAACTCCGGGTTCATGTCGACGAACGTCCGGAGCTGCTCGCCGACCCACTCCAGTGAAACGGACTCCTGGCCGCGCCGCTCGACCAGCTCCTCGATCCCACGATCCGTGAAGTACATGGCCGGATCCTACGCAAGCAGAAGGGCGGGGCACGAAGCCCCGCCCTTACGCGACAACGCTTACGGCCGAGGCAGGGCGGCCTCGGTGAGAGCGGACTGCTCGGCGTCGTGCAGCTTGGCCGACCCGACGGCCGGGGCGGCCGCGGCCGGACGCGAGATCCGGCGCAGCCGGACCCCCTCGAGGTGCTCCAGCAGGTTCAGCGCGACGAACGACCACGCGCCCTGGTTGGCCGGCTCCTCCTGCACCCACGCGAAGTCCTCCGCGTTCGGGTACTGGTTGAGCACCGCCTTGAGCTCCTCGACCGGCAGCGGGTAGATCTGCTCCATCCGGATGATCGCCGTGTCCGTGATGCCCCGCTCGGCCCGCGCCTGGAACAGGTCGTAGTAGACCTTGCCCGAGCACAGCAGCACCCGGCGCACGTCACCGGCCTGCAGCGGGGTCCCGTTCACCCCGGCGTCGCCGAGCACCGGCTGGAACGTGCCGCCGGTGAAGTCGGCCACCGACGACACCGCCAGCTTGTGCCGCAGCAGCGACTTGGGCGAGAAGACCACCAGCGGCTTGCGCTTCGGCGACAGGGCCTGGCGGCGCAGCAGGTGGAAGTAGTTCGCCGGGGTGGTCGGGTTGGCCACCCGCATGTTGTCCTGCGCGCACATCTGCAGGAACC
>NZ_JBFAZH010000216.1:0-8573 GCF_040681735.1 Actinoplanes sp. NPDC051633
AATTGAGGAAGTTATTAAAGAAAAACCAAAAGCACGTTGGTTGTTTTTAAATGGTCGCGAAGTCGGCGTGCGAGGACGGGTCCGACCAGCTGTAGGTCCGGGTACGCGGCGGCTGAGTCTGTGTCATGGACGCAGTGCACCACGGCTTGCTAGGTCTGTCAAATAGACTTAGCCTGTCCGCATGCGCCCGCCCGCCCTCGACTGGTCCGTCGACAACTGCACCATCGCCCGTGCGATGGCGATCCTCGGCGAGAGGTGGACGCTGGTGGTGATGCGCGAGGTGTTCACCGGGGTACGCCGGTTCGAGGACATGCGGGTGCGCACCGGGGTGCCCCGGCAGGTGCTCACCAACCGGCTGGCCATGCTGGTCGAGACCGGCATCCTGCGGCGGGAGCCCTACCAGGAGCCGGGGGCCCGGGTGCGGCACGAATATCGCCCGACCCCGATGGGCCTCGAGCTCTATCCGATGCTGGTCGCCGTCGGCGAGTGGGGTGACCGGTATCTGGCCGATCCCGAGGGCCCGCCGCTGCGCCTGGTGCACCGCGACTGCGACGCGCAGGTGCACGCCGAGCTGCACTGCGCGGCCGGGCACCACCTGACCGACAACCGCGACGTGGTGTCGCAGCCGGGCCCGGGAGCCCGCCGGCGGTGACCATCTGTTGCCCGCCCACTCCGACGATTAGTCCAATGTTTCGTAATTGTTCCGATTAACCTCAAGGCGTGTGGGCCGGCCGCTTGCTCGCGATCGGAGGTGCCGCCGGGCCAACGCTGCTCGGCCGCTTCGTCGCGCTGGCGGGCGCCTCGATCGTCGTGGTCGCCACCGCGTCGGCCGATCCCGAGGCGGGCGAGGCCGAGTACGCCGAGACCTTCGCCCGGCTCGGCGCCGGTTCGGTGCGCGCGTTGCGGCTCACCAGCCGGGCCGACGCCAACGACGCCGCCGTCGACGATGTGCTGGCCGGCGCGACCGGTGTCTTCTTCACCGGCGGCGACCAGATGCGGATCACCTCGGTGATCGGCGGCACCCGGGTCGACTCGGCGCTGCAGTCGCTGCTGGCCGCCGGGCGGGTCGTGCTGGCCGGCACCAGCGCCGGCGCCGCGATGATGTCCGGCACGATGATCGTCGGCGGCGACGGCCACTCGGTGGCCACCGGACCGGGCCTGGAGTTCCTGCCCGGCGTGCTGATCGACATGCACTTCGCCGAGCGCGGCCGGCTCAACCGGCTGCTCGCCGCCGTCGCCCGGTACCCCCACGAGCTGGGCCTGGGCATCGACGAGGACACCGCGATCCTGGCCGCCGGCGACCGGTTCGAGGTGCTCGGCAGCGGGTCGGTGACGGTGGTCGACGCCGGCGCCGCGACCGACATCCGGGTGCCCGCCGACGGGCCGGTCGCGATCGCCGGTGTCCGCGTGCACGTGCTGCCCGCGGGCTGCACCTTCGAGCTATCCGGACGCCGGCCGTCGATCGTCGACGCGCCCGCTGACGCTGGGGGACGAGCCGCATGAAGATCCTTACTGTCCGGCGCCTCCGCGGCCCGAACGTCCACCTGGCCCGGCCCGCGGTGGTGGCCCGGCTCGACCTCGGGGACCTGGCCGGGCGGGAGACCTCGGACGTCGAGGGTTTCCCGGAGCGGCTGCTGCGAGTCCTGCCCGGGCTGGCCGAGCACCACTGCGCCGCCGGCACACCGGGCGGGTTCGTCAGCCGGATGCGTGGCGGCACCTACTTCGGGCACGTCACCGAGCACGTGTGCATCGAGCTGTCACAGCTCATCGGCCGGGACGTGAGCTTCGGGCGGACCGTGTCGGCGGGTGTGCCGGGGCAGTACGACGTGATCGTGGAGTGTCCGGCGGACGAGGCGCCCGGGTCCCTCGTACCCGAATCATTGTTGTCCGCCGCCGTCGAGCTGGTCCTGGCCGTGGTCACGGGCAGTCCCGCCGAACCACCGCTGGCCGAGCTGCGGGCGCTCGCCGACCGGGCCGCCACCGGGCCCAGCACCTCTGCGATCATCGCCGCCGCCCGGCGCCGCGGGATCCCGGTGGAACGACTCGCCGACCTCAGCCTGCTGCGCCTCGGCTGGGGCAACCGGCGGCGGCTGGCCTGGGCCGCGATGACCGACCGCACCGGCGGCGTGGGCATCGACATCGCCGGGGACAAGCAGATCACCCGCGAGCTGCTGAGCGCCGCGGGCGTTCCCGTCGTGCCCGGCGGCACCGCGACCAGCGCGACCGAAGCCGTCGGCTGGCTGCAGCGCCTCGGCGCGCCGGTCGTGGTGAAGCCGCGGCACGGCCGGCAGGGCGAGAACGTCGTGCTGAATCTGATCGACGACGCCGCGGTCGCCGAGGCCTTCGCGGGACCGGGCGGCGAGAAGGTGATCGAGCGGCAGCTGGGCGGGCGCGACTACCGGGTCCTGGTCGTCGACGCGGAGATCGTCGCGGCGGCCGAGCGGATCGCCGCGCACGTCGTCGGCGACGGCGAGCACACCCTGGCCGAGCTGGTCGAGCTGGCCAACGCCGATCCGCGCCGCGGGGAGGGGCACGCGCGCGTGCTGACCCGCATCCGCCCCGACGAGACCCTGCTGGCCCGGCAGGGGATCACCCTGGTCACCGTGCCGGCCGCCGGCCGTGAGGTCTGGCTGCGCGACACCGCCAACCTGTCCACCGGTGGCACCAGCCGAGACGTCACCGATCGGCTGCACCCCGACGTCGCCCGGCTGTGCCTGCGGGTGGCCGCGCTGGTCGGCCTGGACGTGGCCGGGATCGACCTGCGGATGCCGGACATCGCCGAGCCGCTGCCGCCGGCCGGCGATCCCGACGAGGTGACCGCCGGGGTGATCGAGGTCAACGCGGTGCCGGGCCTGCGCATGCACCTGGCGCCGATGCAGGGGCGGGCGCGCGACGCGGGCGACGCGATCGTGCGGGCGATGTTCCCGGCCGGGTCCGACGGGCGTATCCCGACCGCGTCGGTGACCGGGACCAACGGCAAGACAACGGTGGCGCGGCTGGCCGCGCACCTGCTGGGCGGGGCGGGACTCCGGGTGGGGCTGACGTGTACGGACGGGGTCAGCATCGACGGCCGCGAGGTCTACACCGGTGACGCCACCGGGCCGCGCTCGGCGCAGATGGTGCTCGGCGACCCGGGCGTGCAGGCGGCCGTGCTGGAGACCGCGCGGGGCGGGATCCTGCGCCGCGGCCTCGGTTACGACTGGTCCGACGTCGGCGTGGTCACCAACATCACCGGCGACCACCTGGGCCAGGACGGGCTCGACTCGATCGAGGACGTCGCGCACGTCAAGGCGCTGGTCGCCGAGCGGGTCAAGGACGGCGGCACGCTGGTGCTCAACGCCGACGACCCGTGGGTGCGCACGCTGCCCGAGCGGCCGCGGGTGCGCGCCCAGCACAAGCGGATCGTGTGGTTCGGCGAGGACGCCCGGCAGCCGGTGGTGGCCGCGCACCTGGCCAAGGGCGGCGCGGCGTACGTGCTGCAGGACGGCTGGCTGGTGCAGGCGGTGGGCGCCCGGCGCACCCTGCTGATGCGGGTCGCCGACCTGCCCGGTGCCTTCGGTGGGGCGGCGCCGTGCATGGCGCTGAACGCGCTGGCCGCGATCGCCACCGCCCGGGCCATGGGCGCCTCCCAGGAGGTCGTGCTGGACCGGCTGGCGAGATTCGACCCGCCGGTGCACAACCCGGGCCGCGGCACGCTGCTGCGCTGCGGCCAGGTCGCTCTGTTCATGGACTACGCGCACAACCCGGCGGCGCTGGCCGCGACCCTGCGCACGCTGCACCGCCTCTACGGCCCCTCCCGGTGCCTGGCCGTGGTGACGCTGCCGGGTGACCGCCGCGACGACCTCATCGCCGCGTCGGCGCAGGTGCTGGCCGACGGGGTCGCCCGCGTGGTGCTGCACGAGGACGAGGACCTGCGCGGCCGGTCCCCGGGGGAGGTCGCCGCGCTGGTGGAGCGGGAGATGCGGCTGCGCCGCCCGCAGATGCGCACGGTCCGTGCCGCGGATCATCGCGAGGCCGTGCGGTCGGCGCTGGAGATGGCGGTCCCGGGTGACGTCCTTCTCGTGCTGTACGAGAAGATGGCCCCGATGCTGAGCCTGCTCGCCGAGCTCGGCGCCGTGCCCGGCGACCCCGGACCGGCCGCGACGCGCCGATCGATGGTTGTGTCTTCGATTAAAGAATGATCGATCGGCCAGATCCGGCCGATCAGGCGAGGTTGCCCAGGTGGAATGCTGTTTTCCGGCCGCCGGGCGCGGACAAATCGACATCGATCGGATGGCAACTCTCCGTAATCTTTGCCGGTGAATGCATTGGCGACTTTGTTTAGGTGTCGACAAATATGCCGGGCAGTGACGACCCGGCCACGACGGGTATATGCATTCCATAGTGGAAGAACCGAACGGGTGACGGGTCTGTCATCCGGCGAATCGGACCCATTGGACTACTCGCCTTCGTAACGGATCGATAAATGGCATCTGAGCTGCGTAAACGTCAATTCCTGCAGTTGCGGTACCAGAAGCTGTGTGGTTGGAACACAGAGTGACGATGCGCAGGTCATCCCACGTGCAGAGCAGTCGAGATAGTGGCCGAACGTCCGCTAACATCCTCGCCGTCGATGGGGAAAGCTTCCGTCCTGTAGTGGGGCGGCTGCAGCCCCGGCGTCGAGAAGCATGGCGGTGTTACTCGGCGTTTACTCAAGTCGCGCATGTGGGGGCACATGAGCACGACGGACCTGCCCGGGTCGAGTCTGCTGGCCAACCGTTACCGGTTGGTCGAGCGGCTCGGAGCCGGCGGGATGTCAGTGGTTTGGCGGGGGTTCGACGAGGTCCTCGGCCGGCAGGTGGCTGTCAAGGTGCTGCCGCCGTCGACCAGCGCGGACCCGTCCTTCCGGCGCCGACTCCGTGCGGAGGCACAGGCCGCCGCCCGGCTGAGCCACCCGCACATCACCAACGTGTACGACTACGGCGAGGCCACCACGGTCGACGGCGAGCCGGTGCCGTACGTGGTGATGGAGCTCGTCGACGGTGAGTCGCTCGCCGCCGTCCTCGCGCGCAGCCGCCGGCTGCCGTGGCCCGCCGCCGTGCGCATCTGCGCCGAGGTGTCGGCCGCGCTCGCCGCCGCGCACGCCCGGGGCATCGTGCACCGCGACGTCACCCCGGCCAACGTCATGCTCACGCCCACCGGCGCCAAGGTGGTCGACTTCGGGATCTCCGCCCTCATCGGCGAGAACGACATCGACCCCGACGGCAGCCTGCTCGGCACCCCGGCCTACCTGGCGCCCGAGCGCCTCGAGGGCGGCCAGGTCAGCCCGGCCACCGACGTGTACGCCGTCGGCCTGCTGATCTACCGCACGCTCATCGGCCAGCTGCCCTGGGACGTCGGCACCACCACCGCGCTGCTGCGTGCCCACCAGTACACCGAGCCCGACCCGCTGCCGCCGGTCGAGGGCCTGCCCGCCGCCGTCGCCGAGCTGGTCGAGGAGTGCCTGGAGAAGCGGCCCGACGACCGCCCGTCCAGCGCCGAGGTGGCCGAGGTGCTGGCCGCCGCGTCCGCCGGCATGCCGGCCGGCCGTGGCTTCGTGCCGGAGTGGGCGGACAGCGGCGAGGACACCACGATCCTGCCAAACCCGCACGGTCACACCGACGGCCTCGGCCGGATGCGGTACGGCCACGTCGCCGAGTCCCCGGCGCAGGCCGGCCGGGGCGTGGCCGCGGTGCGTGCCGCCGCCGAGGGGCCGGCCGGGCTCGCCGCGGCTGCGGCCGCGATGGCCGCCGCCGAGGAGAGTGCGCCCGTCTCGCCGGCGCCCGGCAACGCCGTTCCGGTGCCGGTGGCCGACGTCGAGGCCGCGGTGAACGGGGCTGCGGTGAACGGCGATGCGGTCGCCTCCGCCGCGCCGGCATCGGCGCCGCCCGCGCCCAACCGGGGCCCCGGCCCCATCCCGGGACGCAACAACCGCTTCGGCGCGACGCCCCGATCCGCTTCGGCCGCACCCGCACCCGCCGCCTCCGGTGTGCTGCGGCCGGCGTTCGGCGCTCCGCCGCCGCCGAACTCCACCTTCGGCGGAGGCAACCCTCCGCCGGGCAACGGCCGGCCACCGGGAGCCGGTTCGGGCGCGTCCCGGCCGCCTCGGTCGAGCCGCACCCACGGCCGCCGCGTGTTGATCGTGGCGGGTTCGGTCGCGCTGCTCGGCGCGGCGACCTACGCCTGGAGCATCGCGGCGGGAGACCCGGGGCGCACCCCATCGGGTCAGGGGCAGCCGCAGCCCAGCGTGGTGGCCGCGTCGGGCAAGTGCGTCGTCAGCTATTCCGTGCTCACCCAGGACAAGAACCGCTTCAAGGCGTCCCTGACCGTGGCGAACCGCGACACGACTGCCATCAAGAACTGGAACCTGTGGTTCATCATGCAGGGCGACCAGGTGCTCAACGGAAACGGTAAGACGGCGATCAACCAGGTCAACCGTGCGGTCACGGTGCAGGGCGCCACGACGCTCAGCCCGCAGAAGGCCGTCACCATGGAGGTGACCGGCCGGTACAAGACCAGTAACGCCGCGCCTATGGTCTTCCAGCTCGGCGGCCAGAACTGCGAGGTATACGTCTCGCCGAAGCCGGGTGAGCCGTCGCGGCCGGTGCAGCATCTCTCGAACGGCCAGGTTCGGCTGGGCCCTCCTGCTTCACAGAACCCGCGTCCAGGCATCATCATCGGCCCTAACGGGGTCGTGACACCGGTGCCGGGGCCGCCCAAGACCACCCCAGTTGGTGGTGGAGGAATCACCACCAAGCCGACGCCAACAAGGACCGAGACCCAACAACCAATCGACTGCGAGTTGTTCCCGGACGATCCGGTCTGTCAACCTGGCCCGCCGACGCGTACGACCACGCCGGCGACGGACCCAACCACCACCACGCCGGTGGAGGAGCCTCCGCCGGACGAAGAGCCGCAAGAGACGGACACCACTGACACGGGCACGGGTGACACGGTCGGCAACGGCACCAACGCCGACGAAGCGGTCCCGCCGCCGGTCTAACACCCCAGCTCAGCTAGCTGCCTAGCGGCGCCGGGTGATCGGAACCACCGATCACCCGGCGTTTGCGCGTTAGGGTGAAGTTGAACCTTGCAGGTGCGTTGTTCCGGTTTCTCGACCCCGTCGGCGTGCCTGCGGCCCGGTTGACAGCAGCGGATGGATGATTGCGCTGTCAGCTGGATCACCCTCGCAACGTGTAACGGGGAGCTTGACATGATCAGCACCGTCGAAGACCTGGCGGCGGAGGCGCTGTTCGTCTCCGATGTGCAGCCGTCCGACCGTCCGAGCCGGAAGAGGCTGGAGGACGCGGTCACCGCGATGCTCCTGCGGCACGGGAGTGACGGATGTGCCGCGGTGGTGGCCGAGGAGTTCGGTGACCATCCGGAGGTGGCAGTGGCCCGGATGTGCTGGGTGCGCGGCGAGTTGAAGAACGTCGTGGTGTCGCCGAGACGGCCCATGAGCGCCCCGCACGCGTCCTGAGGACTTTTCACAAAAAACACCACAAAAGCAACCGAGTTCGGCCGCCCCTGCACCCAGGGACGGCAAATGTTCTCCTCGTCAGCCGGTCAGACACCGGCTCACTGAGCGAGGAGGACCACGTGACCGACACGACCGAACTCCCCGCCACCGTCGGCACCACTCACGACGCGCCGTCCGCGCGTGATATCGAGGACCTGGTCCGCGAACACATGCCGATGGTTGGCCATCTGGTGCGGGAACTTCTCAACCGGGTTCCCGGCCATGTCCACTCCGACGACCAGTCGTCCGCGGGTTTCGCCGCCCTGCTGGGTGCCGCGCGCTCGTTCGACGTGTCGAGGGGCATTCCGTTCCACCGGTTCGCGGCGGTGCGCATCCGCGGCGCACTACTGGACGAGCTCCGCGGGCAGGACTGGGCGAGCCGCTCGGTGCGCGCACGGGCCCGCAAGACGACGGCCGCGCGGGCCGAGCTGACCGCGGCGCTCGGCCGGACACCGACCGACGCCGAGGTGGCCGAGATGCTTGGCATCGGCATCGCCGAGCTCGCGGCGGTCGAGGACGACGTGCAGAAGGCCGCGCTGCTGAGCTTGCAGGGCTTCCCGACGGGGGCGGCCGAGGAGATGGTGCCCGAGCAGTCCGAGGGGCCCGAGGATCTGCTGATCAAGCGGGAGCGGCTGGGCTACCTGCACCAGGCCATCCAGGCGTTGCCGGAGCGGCTGCGGCTGGTGGTGACCGAGTCGTTCCTGCAGGAGCAACCGCTGAGCGACGTGGCGGCCCGGCTCGGGGTGACCGAGTCGCGGATCTCCCAGCTGCGCACGGAGGCGCTGCGGCTGCTGCGCGAGGGCCTGAACAGCTCGCTGGCCCCCGAGCTGCTGACCGTGGCGGCCGGCGGCCCGCGAAGCCGGAAGGGCTGCCTCCAGCGCCGCCGCACGGAGTACTTCCAGCGGGTCGCCGAGCAGGGCAACCTGCGCACGCGGCTGGCCCTGACGGACAGCCACGGCGTGCCCATCGCGGTAGCGGCATAGGCGGAGGGCGGCTCCCCGGAGCCCCCCTCCCGCACAATCAAAATATTACGGGG
>NZ_JBFAZH010000217.1:0-8562 GCF_040681735.1 Actinoplanes sp. NPDC051633
ACATAATATAGATAAAATAATGACAAATATAAGATTAAATGAACATGATAATATCTTTGAAATCGGCTCAGGAAAAGGGCATTTTACCCTTGAACCGACACCGACGCAGCCACCCGGGCCCTCGTGGTGACCAACCGGCGCGTCGGCCTCGCCCGGCAGGTGCACACCGACCTGGTGCGCGACGCCCTGACCGCGCGCCGCCGGCCGCTGGTGCGGGTGTTGCGGCTGGCGCGGCAGTACCCGCGGCCGGAGTACTTCGACATCGACGAGCCCGCGATGGTGGTCCCGAGGCAGCTTCCGGCGCAGCCGGTCGAGGCGGCCTGAGCCGACGTTCCGCAGGCGTCGAAGGCCACTGTGGGGTCGATTGGCCCTCGGTGGACCGTGATCACGGCCCTAAAATCTGCTCCGAAGAAGTCCACACCTTCGTGAGGAGCGAGACCAATGTCGGAGACGCAGAAGCCGGCCGTCGGCACCGCCCGGGTCAAGCGCGGCATGGCCGAGATGCTCAAGGGCGGTGTGATCATGGACGTGGTCACGCCCGACCAGGCGAAGATCGCCGAGGACGCCGGCGCGGTCGCCGTGATGGCGCTCGAGCGGGTGCCGGCCGACATCCGCGCCCAGGGCGGCGTGTCCCGGATGAGCGACCCCGACATGATCGACGGGATCATCTCCGCGGTGTCCATCCCGGTGATGGCCAAGGCCCGGATCGGCCACTTCGTCGAGGCCCGGGTGCTGCAGGCGCTCGGCGTCGACTACGTGGACGAGTCCGAGGTGCTGACCCCGGCCGACTACGCCAACCACATCGACAAGTGGGCGTTCACCGTGCCGTTCGTGTGCGGCGCGACCAACCTGGGCGAGGCGCTGCGCCGGATCACCGAGGGCGCGGCGATGATCCGCTCCAAAGGCGAGGCCGGCACCGGCGACGTCTCGAACGCCACCACTCACATGCGGACCATCCGCGCCGAGATCCGCCGGCTGCAGAACCTGCCCGAGGACGAGTTGTACGTCGCCGCCAAGGAGCTGCAGGCGCCGTACGAGCTGGTCAAGGAGGTCGCCGAGGCGGGCAAGCTGCCGGTCGTGATGTTCACCGCCGGCGGCATCGCCACCCCGGCCGACGCGGCGATGATGATGCAGCTCGGCGCCGAGGGCGTCTTCGTCGGCTCCGGCATCTTCAAGTCCGGCAACCCGGCGCAGCGCGCGGCGGCCATCGTCAAGGCCACCACCTTCCACGACGACCCCGAGATGATCGCGAAGGTCTCCCGCGGGCTCGGCGAGGCGATGGTCGGCATCAACGTCGAGGACGTCCCGCAGCCGCACCGCCTGGCCGAGCGCGGCTGGTGACCCTTACCCAAAATCGGATGGGGTGAAGGCGCGTGGCTCGATCAGCGACAGCCAGTTGCCGGTGTTGTCGCGCATCACGGCCTCCACCCCGTAGGGCCGCTCGGCCGGCTCCTGCACGAAGGTGACGCCCTTACTGCTCAGATCGTCGTAGGTCTTGCGGCAGTCGTCGACGGTGAGACCGAGCCCGCCCATCTGGCCGGACTCGAGCTGACCGCGCACGAAGGCGGCGGCCTCGGGCGACAGCGGCGGGCCGGGCAGCATGAGGGTGACCTCGAGCAACGGCTGGCCGGGATGCCTGATCGTGACCCAGCGGAAGTCGCCCATGACGACGTCCGTGGCCGGCTCGAAGCCGAGGTGCTCGACGTAGAAGTCGCGGGTGGCCTCCTGGTCGAGGCAGTAAACCGTGGTCAGCGAGATGTGGAGAATCATGGCTCGACGCTACGGCCGGGCGGCTCCGGCGAGCTTCTCCGGAATTGCGGAATGACACCGCGCATGAAGACATGGCAACCGGGCACGTGCGGCGCCTGGCCGGCCCACCGCCGCTGGTAGGCCGCCGGGCTCTCGCCGACCAGCTCCGTGAAGCGCGACGAGAACGAGCCGAGGCTGCTGAAACCGACCAGCATGCAGATCTCGGTGACCGTGAGGTTGGCGTGGCGAAGCAGGTCCTGGGCGTGCGCGATGCGGCGCCGGGAGAGGTAGCGCATGGGAGTTTCGCCGTAGGTGGCGCGGAACGCGCGTACCAGATGGAACTTGGAGAAACCGGCCAGCGTGGCCAAACCGCTCAGGGTGAGTGGTTCCGTGTGATGACGATCGATGTGGTCACGCACCCGGCGCAGAACTCCGCCGTTGGTCCGGTCAGGGGCGGTGGCGGGGCTGCGGATCACACAGAGAGCTTAGGGTTGAGGCGATGAACATCGGAGTGCTGGCCCTGCAGGGCGACGTGCGCGAGCATCTGCGGGCGCTCGAGTCGAGCGGGGCCTCCGCGACCCCGATCCGGCGGCCCGACGAGCTGGCCCCGGTCGACGGTCTGGTGGTTCCCGGCGGCGAGTCGACCGTGATGAGCAAGCTGGCGATCACCTTCGAGCTGATGGAGCCCATCCGCAAGCGGATCGCCGCCGGCATGCCGGTGTACGGGTCCTGCGCCGGCATGATCATGCTCGCCGCCACCATCCTCGACGGGCGGCCCGACCAGGAGTCGTTCGGCGGCATCGACATGACCGTGCGGCGCAACGCGTTCGGGCGGCAGGTGGAGTCGTTCGAGGGCCCGGTCGACATCTCCGACATCTCGGGCGGGCCGTTCGACGCGGTCTTCATCCGGGCGCCGTGGGTCGAGCGGGTGAGCGAGGACGTGCAGGTCATGGGCCGCGTCACCGCCGGTCCGGCCGCCGGTAGGATTGTCGCCGTCCGGCAGGGCAACCTGCTCGCCACGGCTTTCCACCCGGAGCTCACCGGCGACCTTCGCGTGCACCGGTACTTCGTCGAGATGGTCCGCCGGACCGACGATTCTGACTGACCGCGGAGGTTTTCATGTCCGGCCACTCCAAGTGGGCGACGACCAAGCACAAGAAGGCCGTCATCGACGCCAAGCGCGGGAAGATGTTCGCCAAGCTGATCAAGAACGTCGAGGTCGCGGCCCGGGTCGGCGGCGCAGACCCGGCCGGCAACCCCACGCTCTACGACGCCATCCAGAAGGCGAAGAAGAGCTCGGTGCCCAACGACAACATCGATCGCGCGGTCAAGCGCGGCTCAGGCCTGGAGGCCGGCGGCGCCGACTGGCAGACGATCATGTACGAGGGGTACGGGCCCAACGGCGTCGCGATGCTCATCGAGTGCCTCACCGACAACCGCAACCGCGCGGCCACCGAGGTGCGCACCGCGCTCACCCGCAACGGCGGCACCTTCGCCGACGCCGGCAGCGTGTCCTACCTGTTCAACCGCAAGGGCGTGGTGATCGTCCCGAAGGCCGGCCTGTCCGAGGACGACCTGATGCTGGCGGTGCTCGACGCGGGCGCCGAGGAGATCAACGACCTGGGCGAGTCGTTCGAGGTGGTCAGCGAGCCGACCGACCTGGTGGCGGTGCGCACGGCGCTGCAGGACGCGGGCATCGAGTACGACTCGGCCGAGTCCTCGCTGGTCCCGACCATGACGGTGCCGGTCGACGAGGAGGCGGCGCGCAAGGTGTTCAAGCTCATCGACGTCCTCGAGGACTGCGACGACGTCCAGAACATCTACGCCAACCTCGACGTCTCCGACGAGGTCCTGGCCGCTCTCGACGCGTGATCCTCTTTCCGGCGCCCCTCAGGCCTGTGCGCCCGGGAAGATGCTGAAGAAGATCGCGAAAAGGACCACCATCGTGATCGCGGTCCGGACGATCCGGTGGACCATCGCCCGGTGACGGGCGTCGGCCCAGGCGATCGCGGCCTCCGCGAACGGCGCGGTCGCCGCGCGGACGGTGCTCGCCAGGACATCCGCCTTGCGGGCCGCGTAACTCGTCGGGAAACGCGTGGCCTGCACGACCGGGCGCAGGATATGGACCTCGACCGGATAGATCTGGTCGTCGCGCCACTGCTTCGTGCGCAGGACCAGACGGCGGTGTGCGAACTCGCGGACCGCGTCGGTGTGCGCCACCCGGCTGCGCAGCATCAGCCGGCGCCAGTGGATCGCGATGTCGCTCAGCACCAGCGTGGCGATGCCGGTCGCCTGCTCGGAGCCGCCGGTCAGCCGGCGCGCCTCCTCCACCATCGACGGCAGGCGGTCCGCGACGAACTCGACGAACTCGGCGGGCGGTTCGTCGGCCATCGGCGGAACGAGATACACGACCCATCGTCCTGGTGTGTCGCGACGTTCCGCAAGATGGAGCGCGTACTAGGGTTCGTCGAACACACGTACGTGGAGAGGGGAAGAGCCAGTGCGCGTGCTGGGCATCGACCCCGGCCTCACCCGCTGCGGTGTCGGTGTCGTCGAGGGCGTGCCCGGCCGGCCGTGCAAGCTGGTGGCCTACTACGTGGTCTACACCGAGCCCGACGACGACATCGCGCTGCGCCTGCTGCACCTGGACAACTCGCTGGCCGAGCTGGTCGCCGAGCACAAGCCGGAGAGCGTCGCCGTGGAGCGGGTGTTCAGCCAGCACAACGTGCGCACCGTGATGGGCACCGCGCAGGCCAGCGCGGTCGCGATCCTGGCCGGGTCGCGGGCCAAGCTGCCGGTGCAGACCTACACGCCCAGCGAGGTCAAGGCCGCCGTCACCGGCTCGGGCACGGCCGGCAAGGCCCAGGTCACCGCGATGGTCACCCGGGTGCTCGGTCTCGACGCGCCGCCCCGCCCGGCGGACGCCGCCGACGCGCTCGCGCTCGCCATCTGCCACATCTGGCGCGGCGGCACCCGCGCCCGGATAGAGGCGGCCGCGCTCAAGGCGAAGCAGTTGGCCAGAAGGTCCAGGGGAGGAGTCCGATGATCGCCAGTGTGCGCGGCCTGGTGGCCGCGATCGCCCCCGACCACGCCGTCATCGAGGTCGGCGGCGTGGGGCTGCAGCTACAGTGCGCCCCCGGCACGCTGGCCGGGCTGAAGGCGGGCACCGAGGCGCGGCTGGCCGCGAGCATGGTGGTCCGGGAGGACTCGCTCACCCTCTACGGCTTCGCCGACGACGACGAGAAACAGCTTTTCGAGCTGCTCCAGACGGCCAGCGGGGTCGGCCCGCGGCTCGCCCAGGCGGTGCTCGCCGTGCACCACCCCGACGCGGTACGCCGGGCGGTCAGCGGCGGCGACATCGCGGCGCTGACCCGTGTCCCCGGCATCGGCAAGAAGGGCGCCGAGCGGCTGGTCCTGGAGCTGCGCGACCGGATCGGCCCGGTCGCCGTGACCGGTGCGGCCTCCGCCGGCCTGCTCGCCGGTGACTGGCAGGACCAGGTGCGGCAGGGCGTGCTGGCGCTGGGCTGGTCGGCGTCGCAGGCCGACCAGGCGGTGGCCGCGGTGGCGGAGACGGTCGACGGCGAGGTGCCGCCGGTGCCGGTGCTGCTGCGCCAGGCGATCCGGCTGCTGGGCCGGGCCCGATGAATGACGAGCTGGTCTCGGCAGAGGCCGACGACGCCGACCTGGACGCCGAGGCGAGCGTCCGCCCGCGCCGCCTGGCCGACTTCATCGCCCAGCACCGGGTCCGCGACCAGCTGGACCTGCTCCTGAAGGGAGCGATGGGCCGCAACACCCCACCCGACCACATCCTGTTGTCCGGCCCGCCCGGTCTGGGCAAGCCGGTTTCGGTCGACGCGCTCGTGCTCCTCGAGGACGGCAGCCGGCGCCGCCTCGGTGACATCCAGGTCGGCGACCGGGTGATCACCCGCACCGGCGAGGGTGCGGAGGTGCAGGCGGTCCACGAGCAGGGCGAGCTCGATTCGGTCCGGATCCGGACGGGCTCGGGCCGGGAGGTCGTCGCAGCGCCGGACCACCCGTTCTGGACCACCGAGGGCTGGGTCAAGGCCGGCGACCTGACCACGGACGATGTCCTGGCCGAGGTGCTCGAGCCGCTGATCGTCGCGGACGGCACCGACTCCACCGACGAGTTCCGCCTGGCCGGCTACCTGATCGGCGACGGCTGCGTGAGCAACCAGGTGACCTTCACAGGTGGTGACGAGGCGGTGCTCGACGATTTCCGAGCGGTCTGCGATCGGCTGCGCCACCGCCACACGACACGCCCGAACTCCGCGCGTAGCTCCCTGGTGCGGATCTCCGGCCTCGTTCCATGGTCGCGGGAGACCGGCCTGATCGACAAGACGGCATGGCAGAAGCGCGTGCCCGAGTTCGTCTATCGCGGAGACGCGTGGCAGGTCAGCGCCTTCCTGGCGGCGTATTTCGCCTGCGACGGCACGGTGAGCCGGCGCGGCAGGGACCGCTACGACGTGGTGATCGAGTTTTACAGCGTCTCGCGCGGGCTGCTCGAGGACACGCAGCACCTGTTGCTGCGCCTGGGCATTCAGTCGCGGCTCAAATTGAAGCGTGGCCGCTACCAGGGCCGCCCGCACGAGTCATGGCGACTCAGCATCACCAGCCAGGACGACGCCGCCCGGTTCGCCGAGCGGGTGACGCCGATCGGCGCCCGCGGCGAGCGACTCCGCGGGTGGGCGCCGCGCCGCGACCGGTTCGACGAGCGGCTCACGCCCGACCGGGTCGTGTCCGTGGAGCCGGCCGGGCTGCATGAGTGCCGCTGCCTGACCGTGGCCGGCGATCACACCTTCACCGTCAACGATCTGGTCGTGCACAACACGACCTTGGCGAACATCGTGGCGGCCGAGCTCGGGAGCGGGCTCCGGACGACCAGCGGGCCGGTGATCGAGCGGTCCGGTGATCTGGCCGCGATCCTCACCGGGCTGGCCGAGGGCGACGTGCTCTTCATCGACGAGATCCACCGGATCGCCAAGCCCGCCGAGGAGCTGCTCTACAGCGCGATGGAGGACTTCCGGGTCGACGTCGTGGTCGGCAAGGGGCCGGGCGCCACCGCGATCCCGCTGGACGTCGAGCCGTTCACGCTGGTCGGCGCGACCACCCGGGCCGGGCTGCTCTCCGGGCCGATGCGTGACCGGTTCGGCTTCGTGGCGCACCTCGACTTCTACTCGCCGGACGACCTCGACTCGCTGCTGCACCGGTCGGCGCGCATCCTCGGCGTGCCGATCACCGACGAGGGCGCGCGGGAGATCGCCGGGCGCTCGCGCGGCACGCCGCGGATCGCCAACCGGCTGCTGCGCCGGGTGCGTGACTACGCCGAGGTGCGCGGGGACGGGGTGGTCACCGAGACCGCCGCGCGGGAGGCGCTCAAGGTCTACGACGTGGACGCGCTGGGGCTGGACCGGCTGGACCGGGCGGTGCTGCGGGCGTTGATCGAGTCGTTCCGCGGCGGACCGGTCGGGCTGTCGACGCTGGCGGTGGCCGTGGGGGAGCAGTCCGACACGGTGGAGGAGGTGTGCGAGCCGTTCCTGGTGCGGGCCGGGCTGCTGGCGCGTACGCCGCGCGGCCGGGTCGCCACCGAGGCCGGCTGGCTGCACCTCGGCAAGACCCCGCCGTCGGACGGCCGGGCGATACAGGCCGAATTGTTCGCGCGCGACACCTGATCAGGGGATTGTGCGTACGGCTGTCGTAATGTGACCGATACCGGTGCCGCGTAGGGAACTCTCAGTTAGGGGGACTAGACTCGCCGCGGTTCACCGGGATGTTGCTCCCCCAGGAAGGCTTTTCAGTGTCTTACGCAGCTCAAGCGCAGGGCGGCGGCAGCTTCATGCCCCTGCTTCTCATCGTCCTGCTCTTCGGCGTCATGTATTTCATGATGATCCGCCCGCAGCAGAAGCGGCGCCGCGAGGCCCAGGCGATGCAGTCCTCTCTCGGCCCCGGCGACGACATCGTGACCATCGGAGGTCTGCACGCGACCGTGGTCGCGGTGGAGGACGACGTGGTGACCGTGGAGCTCGCTCCCGGGGTCAACGCGCGCTTCGCCCGCCCCGCCATCGCCCGCGTGGTCAACAGCCGTGCGGCCGTCGAGGAGCCGGTCGAGCCGGAGCCGCCGGTGGCCGACGAGCCGGTCAACCCGATCGTGGAGACCCGCAAGAACGACTGAGGTCGTGCAACACCACGCCGGGCTGCCGAACCGGACAGGGGCAGCCAGGCGTGTCGAAAATAGGGATAATCGTCGCCGGCACGGCTGCTGGTGGCCGTCCCGCATGTCTTTAGCCCGTCGCCGCTGAGGTCAGCGGCGGCCGATCCGTACAGGGAGACACACAGCCGTGGCACGACCACCACAGGGGCAACCACATCCCGGGCGGCAACTCGCCGTGCTCGGCCTGATCTTCGTCATCCTGTACCTGCTGGCCTTCTTCGCCTTCGGCGCCAAGGGCACGGTCACCGAGCGGCTGCACCCGAAGCTCGGGCTGGACCTGGTCGGCGGCACGCAGGCGACCTACCAGGCCTCGCTGCAGTCGAACGGCCAGCCGCCGCCGCCGGCGAGCATGGAGGAGGCCCGGCGGATCATCGACAGCCGGGTCAACGCGCTGGGCGTCTCCGAGGCCGAGGTGGTCATCGAGGGCAACCGCAACATCGTGGTGTCGCTCTCCGGCGAGACGAACGACCAGCTGAAGAACGTCGGCCAGGCCGCGCAGATGCGCTTCCGCAAGGTGCTCAAGGCAACGGCAATTTTGCGTATTATATCCGTACTTATGTTATAAGGTATATTACCAAATATTT
>NZ_JBFAZH010000218.1:0-8554 GCF_040681735.1 Actinoplanes sp. NPDC051633
CGCGGCCCGGTCGAGCTGCCGCCGGAGCTGCTGGCCGCGGCCGGCGCCCTGACCCCGGCGGCGGTGACCCCCGAGCTGATCGAGGGCCTGGCGGCGGGGCTGGGCCTGTCGCGCAGCGGGATCGGCCCGATGGCCGCGGTCAACACGCTGCTCAGCGCGGCCCCACCCCGCCTGCGAGAAGCCCTGCTGACAGGCTTCCTGAGCATGCTCCAGCGCCCTTAAAAAAGTGGTAGCCCAGGAGGCTATTCGGGCGTGCGATTGCCCCGTGGGCTACCAATTGCGGTCGCGGTCCGCGGGGCAAGCGAAAAGTGGTAGCCCAGCGGCTCATCGGCCGGCGCGATTGCCGCGTGGGCTACCACTTTGGTGGTCAGCGCTTGTAGATCGTCAGCGCCGCCATGTTGTCGTAGCTGAGGTCGGCGTAGGCCAGGGACTGGCCCGGGTTTGCGGCGCCGCCCGGGGCCGTGTCCATCTCCCAGTTGGCGTGGTGGAACTCCGGCTCACCGATGGTCTCGAAGAACTGCTGGAAGTTGATGTCGCCCTCGCCCAGCGGCGTCATCACGTACCCGTTGGCCTGGCTCGTGTCCTTGTCGCCGTCCTTGGCGTGGAAGAGCGGGAACCGCTTGGTGCGGTTGGCCACGGTCAGGATCGGGTCGAAGATGTCGGTGCGGGTCTTGCCCGCGGAGTTGGTGTACGTGCGGTGCTTGTACTGGGCGACGTAGGCCCAGTAGATGTCCAGCTCGAAGAACACGTACTTCGGGTCGGTGACGGCCATGAAGTACTCGAGCTTGCGGATGCCGCTCGACCGGGTGGGCCGGCCGGTGGCGTCCAGCGGCCCGGCGTCGAGCAGGAACGCGTACGCGGCATCGTGGTTGTGGGTGTAGAGCCGCAGCCCGCGCTCCTTGGCCTGGCGGCCGAGCTCGTTCCACACCGCCGCGGCAGCGTCCCAATCGGACTGGTACGCGCTGCCGGTCGGATCCGACCCGGTGCCGATGTTCTTCATCCCCAGCGTCTCGGCGATGTCCAGCTGCTGCTGGAAGGTGGCCGGGTTGATCTGGGTGTGCGTGCCGTTGGCGACCAGCCCGTTGTCGTCGAGGATCTTGCGGATCTCCTGGGGTGTGATCTGCCGGCCGAGGATCTCGGTGCTCTGGTTGTAACCGGCGAACTCGACCTCGGAGTACCCGAGCTCGGCGATCCGGGCGAGCACGCGCTCGAAGCCGTAGGGGACACCGGAGTCGTCCGGCGGCGCCGAGATCCGGTCCCGGACGCTGTAGAGGATGATGCCCCGGTTCTGCGCCGGGATGAGGGGCTCGGCGTGGAGGCGGTCGTCACCGATGGCGGGCTTGGCGGTCTGCAGGACGGGTAAGCCGGCGGCGCCCAGGGCGGCGGCCGCGCCGGCGGAGGCGGCGAGTACGCGACGGCGGGAGAGATTCATATCGACGGACGTTAAACAAGTTTCGTCATGATCGGAATAACTTTCGTCGTCCATATGCAAAAGTCGGAGCGCTGGTAGGTTGATGTCCGTGTCAGGAGTCCTCGGGGAGCCCATCCGGTTCGTGCTGAACTGGGGGCGCCGCTACTCGCTGTGGGTCTTCAACTTCGGGCTGGCCTGCTGCGCCATCGAATTCATCGCGTCCAGCATGGGCCGGCACGACTTCATCCGGCTGGGCGTCATCCCGTTCGCCCACGGCCCGCGGCAGGCCGACCTGATGGTGGTGTCCGGCACGGTCACCGACAAGATGGCGCCGGCCATCAAGCGGCTCTACGACCAGATGCCCGAGCCCAAGTATGTGATCTCGTTCGGCTCCTGCTCCAACTGCGGCGGGCCGTACTGGGACTCCTACTCGGTCACCAAGGGCGTCGACCAGATCATCCCGGTGGACGTCTACGTGCCCGGCTGCCCCCCGCGGCCCGAGGCGCTGCTGCACGGCATCCTGCGGCTGCAGGAGCAGATCGCCGGCGAGCAATCAGGCGTTGGGGGAGTGTCACGACCCGACGCGGCCGCGTTGACCGCCCCGAAGGTGGTCCCGCCGGTGGCATCCGGGGGCTAATCTCCGGTTTATGACCGAGCAGTCGCGCGCCGACTTCATCATCGATGTCCTGAGCAGGGAATTCGGCGACCTGATGGCGCAGGATCCGGCCGCCTTCCGGCGCAAGTTCCGCAAGATGGCCGCGTCGCCGTTCGCGTTCTACCGGGGCAGTGCCTCACTGTTCTACGCCGACCTCAGCGGCGCCTATCGCGACGACAGCTTCCTCGACGAGCACACCAGCCGGGTGTGGATCCACGGCGACCTGCACGCGGAGAACTTCGGCACCTACATGAACGCCACCGGTCAGCTCGTCTTCAACGTCAACGACTTCGACGAGGCGTACGTCGGGCCGTTCTCCTGGGACCTCAAGCGGTTCGCCGCCAGCATCGCCCTGATCGGGTACGCCAAGGCGCTCTCCGACGACGCGATCACCACCCTGGTCCGGGGCTTCGCCGAGTCGTACCTGACCGAGCTGCGCGCGATCGCGGCCGGCGGCGACGACGCGATCGGCTCGATCACGCTGAAGACCGCCGACGGGGTCCTGCGCGAGGTGCTCCAGCGGGCCCGGCTGAACACCCGGGTCGAGCTGCTCGCCGAGCAGACCACGATCGACAACTACGAGCGCCGGTTCTCCGTCGGCGACGGCGTCTACGAGGTCGACGGCGACACCGAGGCCACAGTGCGGGAGGCCTTCGACCGCTACCTGACCACGCTGCCCGAGAAGACCCGGCCGGTGTCCACCAACATCAAGGACATCAAGCTGCGCAAGGGCGTGGGCATCGGATCGGCCGGGCTGCCGTCGTACAACCTGCTCCTCGAGGGGCACACCGAGGCGCTGGAGAACGACGTCGTCATCTACATGAAGCAGGCGCAGGTGCCGGCCGTGTCCCGCTGGATCGACGACGAGCGGGTGCGGTCGTACTTCCACCATCAGGGGCACCGCACCGCCGAGTCGCAGCTGGCGTTGCAGGCGCACGCCGATCCGTGGGTGGGCTACACCGACCTGGGTGACGTCGGCCAGCTCGTCGCGGAGGTCTCCCCGTACGCGGCGGACCTCGACTGGGCCGACGTCAACGAGCCCGAGGAGCTCACCGGCGTGGTGGCCGACCTGGGCCGCGCGGTGGCCCGGATGCACTCGGTGGCCGACGACGAGTCCAGTCACGACCTGGTCGACTTCTCCACCGAGGAGGCGATCGTCGCCGCGGTCGACAAGGACGAGGCGAGATTCGTCCCGCACCTGGTCGACTTCGCCCACAAGTACGGCGACCAGGCCCGCGAGGACCACCAAGACTTCGTCGACGTCTTCCGCAACGGACGGCTGCCCGGCCTGCAGTGAGCCTGCAGTGAGCCGCGGGGCCGCGCGCGGTCGTATCGACGGCCTATGATCTGTCCGCCTTGAACGGGGGAAGGACAGATACATATGAAACGGGGAACCAAGGCGGCCATCGGGCTCGCCTCGATGACGTTCGTGCTGGTCAGCGGCGCGAGTCCGGCGCAGGCCGTGATCGGCGGCGCGGAGGACCTCGCGTTCGCCGCCCAGGTCCAGGTCGGCGGCGAGCTCGGGTCGGGCTGCACCGGCGCGCTGGTCGCTCCGCAGTGGGTGATCACGGCGAAGAGCTGCTTCGGTGCGGAGGTGCCGGCCGGCGCACCCCAGCAGGCGACGACGGTGACGGTGGGCCGGCCCGATCGCGCCACCACCGCCGGTCACGTCCTGCGGGTGACGCGGCTCGTCCCGCATCCCGACCGTGACGTGGTGCTGGCCCGTCTGGTGCAGACCGCCAAGGGCGTGCCCGCGGTGCGGGTCGCCACCTCCGCGCCGGGCGCCGGCGACGAACTGCGGGTGCTGGGCTTCGGGCGGACGAAGGACGAGTGGGTGCCGTCCCGGCTGCGTGGTGCGGCCGTGACCGTCGATGCCGTCGGTGCCGCGACGGTGAGCGCCACTCCGGTCGAGGGCGACGACGCGGTGCTCTGCAAGGGCGACGCGGGCGGACCGGCGGTGCGTACCGTGTCCGGGGTCGTCGAGCTGGCCGGTGTGCACTCCGAGTCGGGCCAGAAGGGCTGCCTTGACTTCGACGGCGGCACCGCGACGACCGTGGAGGCCCGGGTCGACGACCTCGCCGGCTGGATCGCCGCCACCACCAGGCCGAAGTGCAACACCGCCGGCGGCTGGGTCGACGCGCCGGGTGTGGGCGGGCCGTTCCCCGACTTCACCGGTGACTGCGTGGCCGACCTGATCGGCAACCGCACCGACGGCACCCTGCGGGGCTGGCAGGGCACCGGCGACACGAGCGGCGCCGTGGCGGCGTACCCGGGCGGGCACAAGACCGTGGGCTCCGGCTGGACCTCGGCGAGCGTGCCGCGGGTGGTGGTCGGCGACTTCACCGGCGACAACCGCAGCGACGCCTGCCGGGTGATGAGCACCGGCGAGCTGCGCTGCTGGGCGTCCAGCGGCACGATGGCCGACGCCGCGCTCTTCCCCGGCGCGCACGCCGAGGTCGGCCGCGGATGGACCACCGCGCGCGTCCCGCGCATCGTGGTCGGTGACTTCAACGGCGACGGGCGCACCGACATCGCGGCCGTCTACAACGGTGGCGAGCTGCGCGCCTGGCCGTCGACCGGCGTGATGCAGACCGACCAGATGTTCCTCGGGCAGGGCTCGGTGCACACGACGATCGGGCTGACCGCCGCCGCCTATCCGCGACTGTTCACGATGGACATCGACGGTGACGGCGACAGCGACCTGGTCGGCCAGAACAGCGCCGGCAAGCTGCTGCTGTTCCGCTCCTCGGGCGACCTCTCGGCGGCGGAGACGCTGTTCAACACGCCGCCGGTCGAGATCGGCTCCGGGTGGACCACCGCCAACATCCCGCGCATCCTGACCGGCGACTACAACGGCGACGAGAAGGACGACATCACGGCGGTCTACTCGACCGGCGCCACGCGCACCTGGCTCACCGTCGACAGCGCGACCCGGCCGTTCCCGGGCGGCGGCCTGAACGCCAACCCGGGCTTCACGGTGGCCGCGTGGCCGCGCCTGCGGGTCGGTGACCAGGACAACGACGGGCTGGACGACATCTTCGCCGACAAAGCCGACGGCAGCATGATGTTGTGGCGGTCCAGCGGCGACGGCTCGGGCACCGGCGACACCCTGTTCCCGGGCACGCCACGCCTGGTCGGCAGCGGGTGGACCACCGCCGCCTACCTCCGGGTCTTCTGAGGCCGGGCGTCATGCCGGGCCCTAGGATGCTCGGCATGACGCCCGAAGAGGTCGGTGAACGGCTGGTCGCGCTGCTGACGGCCGACACCGAGGAGCCCGGTGAGGTGACCGCCGGCGTCTCCGGCGGCGGGCCCGGTCATGAGCGGGCGGTCGTCGACGTCCCGGTCGCCCGGTGGTGGACGGCGGCCGGCGCGGCGCTCGACCCCGGCGCGCTGGGCTGCGACTTCTTCGACTGGCTGTCCGCGGTCGACGAGCTCGACGAGGGCTTCACCGTCGTCGCCCACCTGTGGTCGTCGCGCCGCAGGCACGGCGTCCTGCTGCGGGCGCGGGTGCCGCGGGCGAATCCTGTGGTGGAGACCCTCACCGACCTGTACCCGGGCGCGGCCTGGCACGAGCGCGAGACCCACGAGATGTTCGGCATCGGCTTCGAGCGGCACCCCGGCCTGCGGCCGCTGCTGCTGCCGCCCGAGTTCGAGGGCAACCCGCTGCGCAAGGAGTTCGTGCTCGCGGCCCGGGTGGCCAAGCCGTGGCCCGGCGCCAAGGAGCCGGGCGAGTCCGAGGGCGGCGGGCCGGCCAAGCGCGCCCCGATGCGGCCGCCGGGCGTGCCGGACCCGAACGACTGGGGTCCGCGGGCCTCCGCCAAGGAGGAGGCCTGATGCCGCTCTGGCTCGACCTGGCGATCCGGGTCGTCGCCGTCATGCTCGCCTTCCTGCTGCTGCCGCTGATCGTGGGCCAGGCCGAGCACAAGGTGATGGCACACATGCAGGCCCGCCTCGGCCCGATGTATGCGGGCGGCTTCCACGGCTGGGCGCAGCTGGTCGCCGACGGCGTGAAGTTCCTGCAGAAGGAGGACGTCGCCCCGCGCGAGGCGGACCGTTCCGTCTTCCGGCTGGCCCCGATCGTCGCGCTCTTCCCGTACCTCCTGGTGTTCCTCGCCCTCCCGCTCGGACCCGGCGGCCTCGTCGCCCAGGCCCTGGACCTCGGCCTGTTCTTCGTGCTGGCCGTGCTGGGCGTGGGCGTGGTCGCGGTGCTGATGTCGGCGTGGGCGTCGGCGAACAAGTACAGCCTGCTCGGCGGCCTGCGCGGTGCGGCCCAACTTCTCGGGTACGAGCTGCCGCTGGTGCTCGCCGCAGCCAGCGTCGCGATGGCCGCCGGGACGCTCAGCCTGGTCGGCATCGTCGAGGCCTGGTCTCCGTGGTGGCTGCTCTGGCAGGCCCCGGCCGCGGTCGTCTTCTTCATCTCCGGCCTGGCCGAGATCCGCCGCCCGCCGTTCGACATGCCGATCGCCGAGTCCGAGCTGGTCTTCGGCTACATGACCGAGTACACGGGCATGCGCTTCGCGTTCTTCCTGCTCGCCGAGTACGTCGGCATCGTGGTGATCGCCGCGCTCACCACCGTGCTGTTCCTCGGCGGATGGCACGGTCCGTTCGCCGAACAGCTGGGCTGGCTGTGGACGCTGCTCAAGACCGGCGCGGTCACCTTCGTGATCATGTGGCTGCGGATGAGCAACCCGCGCCTGCGCGAGGACCAGCTGCAGCGGCTGTGCTGGCTGGTCCTCGTGCCGGTGGCGCTGGCTCAGCTGGTCCTGACCGCGGTGGTCAAGGTCCTCACCTGATCGTCTCGAGGCGTTGCCGCAGGGCATTGAAGACCTTGTCGGGTACGGCGCCGACCGGTCGTTCTCCGGCCGCCATGGCGTCGAACAGCGCGAAGTCCACCTCGGCGCCGGGCTCGGGCATCTCACCCCAGACGTCCCACGGCAGCAGTTCGACATCGTCCAGCGCGGCGAGGTCCCGCATCAGATTGCCCGCGATCCACCACCAGCCGCCCTCGTTCAGCGGGCTCAACCCGTAGTCGGCGGGGTCGCTCTCCCCGGCCCGGCAGCGCCGCCAGGCGTCCCCGGCGACGACGAACTGCCCGGCCGGCATGTCGGCGACGTCGAAGCCGATCTTCAGGGTGTTCCGCTGCAGCTCATCGAGCTGAGCGTCCAGCATCCGCCAGCGCCCGCCGGCCCGATACTCGACGACCCAGTGATCCTCGAACTTCCCGGCGTTGAAGTACGCCCCGAAGCCGCACCGGGCCCGCGCCGGCACCCCCGCGTGCCGCAGCATGGCGACGGCCAGCACGCTGAACCCGCGGCAGTTGGTGGCGATCCGCCGCTCGGGAGCCCGGGCCTCCGCGAGCGGCCGGTCGTCGACCTCGACGATGGCGGCGAGCAGCTCGGACGTCTTCCGCAGGTGCACGGTCTGCTTCTGCTCGTCGGTGAGCGTCAGGTCGTACGCGTCAGCCCAGAACTCGTGCACCATCAGACCCTGCACGACCTCGGCAACCCCACCGGGCGACGCGGGCAGGCCCTCGAACAGGTTCCGGTATTCGCGGGGATCGGTCATCACCCCGGCAGCGACGTAATCACTCATGACAGCCAAGAAACGGCCTGACACGGTGTCAGAGTCAACCCCCTGCTCGCCTCCGATCGAGGGAAGGGGCAGGATATGGCCTTGTGAGTGGGGACGGGGAGCGGAGCACGCCGGGTGCGGGCCTGATCAACGGGCTGGCCATCACGCTGCGCACGATGGTCTCGCGCAGCACCACGCAGCAGTATCCGGATGTCGAGCCCGAGCTGCCGCCGCGATCCCGCGGCGTGATCGCGCTGCTCGAGGAGAACTGCACGGTCTGCATGCTGTGCGCCCGCGAGTGTCCCGACTGGTGCATCTACATCGACTCGCACAAGGAAGAGGTCATCGTTCCGGGTGCGGCCCGCGCGCGGCAGCGCAACGTGCTCGACCGGTTCGACATCGACTTCTCGCTGTGCATGTACTGCGGGATCTGCATCGAGGTCTGCCCGTTCGACGCGCTGCACTGGACGCCCGAGTTCGAGTACGCCGAGCACGACGTCCTCGACCTGCTGCACGACAAGACCCGGCTGGCCGCCTGGATGCCGACCGTCCCTCCGCCGCCGGCGCACGACGTGCTGGGCGAGCCGTCGAAAGAGGAGTCCAACGCCGCCAAGAAAGCGAAGCCGTGACCGTTGCCGACGCGCTCCTGCTCGCCCTGGGCGTCGTGGCGGTCGGCGCCGCCACGCTGGTGGTCACCTCGAAGCACCTGGTCCGCGCCGGGCTCTACCTGGTGATCAGCCTGGGCGCGATCGCTGGGCTCTACCTGGTGCTCGGCGCCGAGCTGGTGGCCTGGGTGCAGGTGCTGGTCTACGTGGGGGCGGTCGTCGTGCTGCTGCTCTTCGCGGTGATGCTGACCCGCGCCCCGATCGGCGCGTCCGACGACCTGGACCGACCGGTCTGGCCGGCCCTGCTGGTCG
>NZ_JBFAZH010000219.1:0-8515 GCF_040681735.1 Actinoplanes sp. NPDC051633
ATCACCGCGAGCATCGAGCGTGCCCGGGCGATCTTGGGGTATGCGCCCCGGTACAGCTCGCTGGAGACGCTGCGCGAGGCACTGCGCTGGCTGGTGGCGCACGGCGACGTCGACGTGGGCGGTCAGGAGGTCTGACGAGTGCGGGTGATGACCTGAACGTGTTGTGGCGGTTCGAGCCCGCATGGCGCGACCGCGAGGCGGGCATCGTGGAGACCCTGCGCACGGTGCGGCCGGACGTGGTGGGCCTGCAGGAGACCTGGTCCGGCGACGGTACGACTCAGCCCGAACGGCTGGCCGCCCTGGCCGGCGACCTGACCGGGGTGTGGGTGCCGACCGCGCTCCCGCCGACGCCGGAGGAGGCCGGCGCCCAGGTCGGCATCGGGCTGCTCACCCGGTGGCCGATCCGCGCCACCGAGGTGCACGATCTGCCGCACCCCCAGCGCCCCGGCCCGCCGCCGACCGCGCTGCTGGCGACGCTCGACCACCCGCGCGGGCCGCTGCACGTCATCGTCACCTGCACGGAATGGGAGCCGCACTACGAGGCCGACCAGCGGGCGCAGAACGAGGCGCTGGCCGCCCTGGCCACCGATCCGCGCCTCGACGGCGACCTCCCGGTCCTGCTGATCGGCGACCTCAACGCGGCGGCCGACCAGCCCGTCTTCGCGCCGCTGACCGGGCTGACCGACGCCTGGGCGGCGGCCGGCGGCGACCCCGCGGCGGCCACGCTCAGCTCCGCCGTGCCGTTCGCCCCACTCGAGTGCACCCATCTGATCGACCGCCGGATCGACCACGTCCTTGCTCGCCCCGGCCGGCCGGGCGCAGCGGTGGACGCGGTGCGGGCCACGCTGGCCGGGGACCGTCCCGAGTACCCGTCGGATCATTTCGCGGTCGTCGTGGACCTGAATTTCTGAGCCGGTGTCGATCGGGGCCGTGCCGAGTCGTCACGCAGGTGAGGCACCATCACCGATGAGAGGATCGACACCATGCGTTACACCTTGCTGCTGCACTTCCCCGAGCTGGGCAACGTGCTTCCCCAGGAGACCCTGGAGCAGGGCCGGCAGGCCTTCCAGAGCTACGTCGCCACCCTGCACCAGGCCGGCGTGCTGGTCGCCGGCGAGGTGCTGCAGCCGTCCGAGCACTCCACCACGCTGACCACGGCCGGTGGCGAGGTCCGGGTCCAGGACGGCCCGTTCGCCGACACCAAGGAGCAGCTCGGCGGCACGTTCGTGATCGATGTGCCCGACCTGGACGCCGCGATCGAATGGGCGAAGAAGGCGCCGTCGGTGTCCTGGGGCGCCGTCGAGATCCGGCCGGGCGCCACGCACGTCGTGGACGGCGTCTGGGTCCGCAACGAGTGAGCGCCGCGTGGGAGACGGCCGAACGGGTCGCGCGCGTCGCGTACGGCCGTCTCACCGCCATCCTGGCCGCGCCCACCGGTGACCTGGCGCTCGCCGAGGACGCCCTGGCCGGTGCCTTCGAGCGGGCGCTGCGCACCTGGCCGGAGCAGGGGGTGCCGGACAATCCCGAAGGGTGGCTGCTCACCGTGGCCCGCAACCGTCTGCGCGACGTGTGGAAATCCGCCGCCCACCGCACGAGCGTCCCCCTGGAAGCGGCCGCCGAGCCGGCCATCGAGGACCTCGACCCGGACGCGATCCCGGACGAACGGCTGCGGCTGATGTTCGTCTGCGCGCACCCGGCGATCGACCCGGGCGTGCGTACCCCGCTGATGCTGCAGACCGTCCTCGGCCTGGAAGCCGCTCGCATCGCCACCGCCCTCGCCGTGCCGGGCCCGGCCATGGCGCAGCGGCTGGTCCGCGCGAAGCGGCGGATCAAGGCGACCCGCATCCCGTTCGTCGTGCCGGACCGGCACGTGATGCCCGAGCGGCTGCCGGCCGTGCTGGAGGCGGTCTACGGCGCCTACGCGATCACCTGGGACGGCGAGGCGCAGTACCTGGCGGTCACCCTCGCGGCGCTGCTCGGCGACGAGCCCGAGGCGTGGGGGCTGGCCGCGCTGATCACGCTGTCGATGGCGCGCCGGCCGCTGTCCCGGGAGACCTACGTGCCGCTCGAGGAGCAGAACCCGAACGCCTGGGACCTCCGGCTGATCGCCGAGGGCGAGTCCTACCTGCGCCGGGCCACCCGCCCGGGCCCGCCGGGCCGGTTCCAGCTGGAGGCGGCGATCCAGGCCGTGCACTGCGACCGGGTACGCACCGGCGTCACGGACTGGCCGGCATTGCGCACCCTCTATCAGGCGCTGGTCGCGGTGGAGCCGAGCCTGGGCGGCCGGGTGGCGCTCGCCGCGGTGATCGGCCGCGTCGAGGGTCCCGCCGCGGGGCTGGAAGCGCTGGGCGAGATGGACTCCTTCCAGCCGTACCATGCGGCGAAGGCCGATCTGCTGGCCCGGGCCGGCCGCCGCGCCGAGGCGCAGCGGGAGTACACAGTGGCCGCCGAGCTCGCCACCGACCCGGCGACCCGGGAGTTCCTGCTCAGAAAGGCATCCGATGGAGGCTGAGCTGACCCGGCTGCGGGACGAGGCGAGGGCTCAGGTGGAGGTCCTCGAGCGGGATCTGCGCGGCCTTTTCGAGGCCGCGAGGGCCTCGAACGCCGACGACGAGCACGACCCGGAGGGCAGCACCATCGGGTACGAGCGCGCCCAGCTGACCGCGGTGCTGGAGGCGACCCGCCGCCGCGTCGCCGACCTCGACGACGCCCTGACCAGGCTGGCGGCCGGCGGGTACGGCATCTGCGAGCGCTGCGGCCGCCCGATCCCGCCGGAGCGCCTCGCCGCCCGCCCGGCCGCCCGCACCTGCGTCGGCTGCGCCTGACCGGGGGTGCCGGAAGAAGTTGCACTCTTTGCGCAAAAATCCATCGGGATCTATCGCTCGGTGTGCGCCGGCGCGAGGCTGTGCGTCATGCGCCGTCTGCTGCTGCTCTGCGTACTCCTCCTGACCCTGCCGCTGGCGCCACCCCTCGCCCGGCCGGCGACGGCCCACGTCGCGCGCCGCCTCCCGATCGTCTTCGTGCACGGCAACTCGGGGTCGGCGACGCAGTTCCAGACGCAGTTCCAGCGCTTCGCCGCCAACGGCTACCCGCAACGGCTGCTCTTCGCCTACGAGTACGACAGCAGCCGGCCCACCGACGCCGAGGCGGTCGCCGGGCTCGACACCTTCCTGGACGGCGTCCGCGGCTCCGGCAAGGTCCTGCTGGTCGCGCACTCGCGGGGCACCGGCATCAGCCAGGCGTACCTCGCCGCACACGCCGGCAAGGTCGCCCGGTACGTCAACCTGGACGGCCGCAGCAGCGCGACCCTGCCCGGCGGCGTCCCGACCCTCGCGCTGTGGGGCGAGTGGCAGTCGCCGCCCGGCCCGGTGCTGGGCGCGGTCGGCTCGATCGCCGGGGCGACCAACGTCTATCACCGCGACTTCGGGCACACCGAGACGGTCAGCTCGCCGGTGTCCTTCGTGGAGATGCACCGATTCCTTCTCGGCCGGGACCCGCGCACCACAGCGGTGACGCCGAGCCGCGGCCTCCTCGTCCGGGTCGCCGGACGGACGGTGATCTTCCCGCAGAACGCCGGGTTCGCCGGCGCGGAGCTGCAGGTGTGGGCGGTGCACCCCGGGACCGGGCGCCGCCTGCTCCGGGTGGCTCGGCAGGCCGTCGACGCCGGCGGGGAGTTCGGCCCCTTCACCCTGCTGCGGGGCGTGAGCTACGAGTTCGCCGTGATCCGGCCGGGCGGCACGGTGCACCACTTCTATCAGCGCCCGTTCCTGCGTGACGACCACTTCGTGCGGCTCAACTCCGCGCCGGTGGGCACCGGCCTCGAGGCGCTGCTGCCGCGCGGTCCCGGCCACGTCAACCTGGTGCTGACCCGGGCCCGCGAGATGTGGGGCGACCAGGCCGGGGACAACGACGTGCTGACCGTGAACGGACGCAACGTGCTGACGCCTTCGGTGAGCCCGCGGTCGAGCAACCGTGCGTCCCCGACCGGCAACGTCGGCGAGAACAACGCGCTCTTCCTCAGCGACGTCGGCGCCGCGCTGCCGGGCGGGACCGGTTACCTCGGCCCCGACCGGCAGAGCGACCTGTCGAAGGGTCAGCTGTTCCCCTTCACCACGCTGACCTTCCTCTCGGCGGCGGACGTCTACGTGCCGGCCCAAGGCACGGTCCGGCTCTTCATGCGCGCTCGCGGGAGCCACCAGACCACCGCGATCGCCGTTCCCGCGTGGCCGTCCGACCAGCACCGTGTCACGGTGTCCTTCCCCGACAGCTGAGGCGTCAGGCGACGGCCCGGGCGAGCGACACCGCGAACAGCTCGTCCGGGTCCGTCCACCATCGGTCCACCTCGAAGCCCGCGTCGGCCAGCTCCCGCTCCACGCCGTCGCGGCGGAACTTCGCCGAGATCTCCGTGCGCACCTCCTCGCCGGCGGCGAAGTCGACCACCAGGTCGACGCCCGGGATGGTGACCCGCATCGGCCACCGCGCCCGCAGCCGCATCTCGATCCACTCGTGGTCGGCGTCCCACAGCGCCACGTGCGCGAACCCGTCCACCTCGAAGTCCGCGGTCAGTGTGCGGTTGAGCACCCGCAGCACGTTGCGGTTGAAGTCGGCGGTCACCCCGTCCGCGTCGTCGTAGGCGGGCACCACCACCCGCGGGCTCTTCACCAGGTCGGTGCCCAGCAGCAGATGCTCGCGGGGTCGAGGACCGACCGGACGTCGGCGAGGAACACCGCCCGCTCGGCCGGCGCCAGGTTGCCGATGGTGCCGCCGAGGAAGGCGATCATGCGGTCGCGCCCGCGCGGCAGGTGCTTGAGGTGACGGGTCAGGTCACCCACGATGTTGTGTACGCGGAGCTCGGGGAAGTCGGCGCCGATGTGGGCGGTGGCGGCTGTCAGCGCCGTGGGGGAGACGTCCATGGGTACGAACGCCTCCAGCGTCCCGTGCGAGCGCAGAGCCTCCAGCAGCAGCCGGGTCTTCGTCGAATAGCCCGACCCCAGCTCGAGCAGGACCCGCGCGCCGGTGGCCCGGGCGATGTCGGCGGCCCGTTCGGCCAGGATCGCCCGCTCGGTCCGCGTCGGGTAGTACTCGCTCAGCTCGGTGATCCGCTCGAACAGCTCGCTGCCCCGGGCGTCGTAGAACCACTTCGGCGGCAGCCACTTCCGGTCGGCGGTGAGGCCGGTGAGCACGTCGGCGCGCAGCATGCGGGCCAGGTCGTCGTCGTCCAGGTGCACCTCGAGGGTGGCCGCTCTCATGCTTCTCCCAGTTCGATGGGTTCCGATGCGATGGCGTCGGGGGTGGCAGTCACCAGCGAGCGGTCCGGAACCGGCCGCCAGGCGGGGTCGTCGTCGAGTGGTTCGGAGGCGACCAGCACCTGTCCGTCGCCGTGGCGGACGGACAAGGCGTGGCCGGCGGTGGTCGCGAAGATCGTGGCGCCGTCGGTGAGCAGCAGGTTGAGGCGGGAGCCGGGGGCGGCCGCCATGACGTCGGCCACCACCGCCGCGAGGCCGTCGCCGCGGCGGAGCCGATCCCGCACCAGCGCCCAGAGGAACGCCGAGTCGGTCGGCGCGTCCAGCATCAGCAGGTCGGCCGTGGGCAGGGTCGCGGCGAGCTTGGCCACCGAGTCGGGCCAGCCCGTCACGACACCGTTGTGGCTGAACAGCCACCGCCCGTCGGAGAACGGCGCCGCCGCCGTCTCCACCACCGGCATGCCGACGGTCGCGCTGCGCACGGCGGCCAGCACGGCCCCGGCCATGACCGACGGCGCCAGCCCGGGCAGGGTCGTGTCACTCCACAGTGGTGTGGCACGCCGGTAGCGAACCGGCGCGGCGCCAACCCCGGAGTACCAGCCGATGCCGAACCCGTCCGCGTTGATCGTGCCGCCGCCGCGCATGTCGCGCGGCGCCCACGACTGGTGGGCCAGCGAGTGTGGGGGATCGAAGAGCAGCCGGGACAGCGGCGCCGGCGGACCGAGATACGCCAGATGGCGGCACATCAGGCGTCCCGGGCGCAGCGGAACCCGCTGAAGATCTGCCGGCGGATCGGATAGTCCCAGTTGCGGAACGTGCCGCGGCACGCGGAGCGGTCGGTGCCGAACGAGCCGCCGCGCAGCACGCGGTGGTCCGGTCCGAAGAAGACCTCCGAATACTCCCGGTACGGGAACGCGGCGAACCCCGGATAGCCCCGGAAGTCCGACGACGTCCACTCCCACACGTCACCGATGAGCTGATGCACCCCGGCCGGTGAGGCGCCGTCCGGGTACGCGCCGACCCGGGCGGGCCCCAGGTGCCGCTGCCCGAGGTTGGCGTGCCGCGCCTCCGGCGACTCGTCACCCCACGGGAACCGCCGCGACCGCCCCGACACGGGATCCCACCGCGCCGCCTTCTCCCACTCGGCCTCGGTCGGCAGCCGCTTGACGGCCCACGCCGCGTACGCCTCCGCCTCGTAGAAGCACACGTGCACGACCGGCTCGTCCGCCACGATGCGCGCCGTCCGGCCGAAGCTGGTGGCCGCCCAGCCGTCGCCGTCGCGCTGCCAGTGCGCCGGGGCGGTCAGCCCGGCCGCCTGCCGATGGTCCCAGCCGGCCGTGCTCCACCAGCGGGCGTCGTCGTACCCACCGGCCGCGATGAAGGCCGCGTACTCGCCGTTGGTCACCGGCGCCCGGTCGATGTAGAACGCGGGCACGTCGACGGTGTGGGCCGGGCGTTCGTTGTCGAGCGCCCACGCCTCGGTGTCGGTGCCCATCACGAACGGGCCGCCCGCGATCAGCGCCTCGCCGGTGACCGGCTCGGCGGGCAGCGGCGGCGGGTCCGCCGTCAGCACCGGCGCGCCGATCCGCAACTGGTGCGTGGCCAGCATCGTCTCGTCGTGCTGCTGCTCGTGCTGCACGATCATCCCGAACGCGAACCCGTCGCTGAGCAGCCGCTGACCCTCGAGCGGGCTGTGGTCGAGCACGTCGAGCGCCTTGTCACGGACCTCGGCCACGTAGCGGCGGGCCTCGGCCGGGCCGAGCAGGGGCAGGGCCGGCCGGTTCTTCCGGGCGTGTTTGAACGCGTCGTACAGCTCGTCGATGTCCTGCCGCAGCGGCTCGCGCCCGCCCACGTCCCGGACCAGCCAGAGCTCCTCCTGGTTGCCGACGTGGGCCAGGTCCCAGACCAGCGGGGACATCAGCGGCGAGTGCTGGCGGATCAGGTCGCCGTCGTCCACCGCCTCGGTGAGCGCGGTGGTGCGGTCACGCGCGCGGGTCAGCTCCTCGGCGACCTTGTCGCGCAGTCGTCCGGTCTCGATGGTCATGACTGCTCCTCCGCGTCTCGCAAGCGCTTCTCGACGGTGGTGATCACGTGTTGGCGGGCGCCGGGCGGCAGATCCGTGGTGCCCAGGCGGCGGCAGGCGAGGTCCAGCACCCTGGTCGCCGCCCGGCGGATCGGCGGGTCGGCCAGGCCGCACCGGCTGGCCTCCACCCAGCGGTCGGCCACCGGCCGGGCCAGCTCCAGGGCGGCCTCGGTGGTCGCCGGGTCGGCCAGCAGAACGGCGAGGACGGCCACCGGCGCGATCCAGTCCGCGCCGGGCTGGGCGTCGAGATAGCGAATCTCGAGATAGCCCCGCGGCCGGACCGGTGGGAACAGCGTGCTGAGGTGGAAGTCGACGTCCTCCTCGGTGGGCCGGCCGGGCAGCGCACCCCGCAGCCAGTCGCCGAGCGTCGCGCCGCCGGCGCACAGCAGGGGAGCGGCCATCGCGAACCGCACCCAGCCCGCCGCTGGGTCGCCGGGCGGGTGTGCGAACGGATGGCTACGCCGCGGGTCGATGCCCAGCCACGCCGCCATCCGGGCCGACGCCCAGCCGGTGTCCCGCCCGGCGTGCCGCCGGGCGTTGGCGAAGGCGGCCACCAGGACGGGGCCGAGCGCGGTCACCGCGGCCCACCGGGCGGGAAGCTGGTCGGGTGGGCCGGCGTCCAGGCAGACCTGGAGGCCGGCGGTGCTGTTCATCATCACCCGGCCGTGCGGCCCGTCCGCGTCGAAGGCGCGTTCCATCGCGTCGTAGCGCGGGTTGTGGATGAGGCGGTGCGGCCGCCGGTGCGGGTCGATGCCGCTGCGGCCGAGCGTGAGGCCGGCGGTGGTGAGCAGCTGGGTGAGGTGCTCGACGTCGGTGCTGACGGCCGTGTGCAGAGCGCCCAGGGAGGTGGCCGGCGCGGAGGAGATCTCGAGCTGGCCGCCGGGCTCGGCGGTGAGCGAGCCGAGGGCGGGGAGAGGGTCGGGCGGGAGTGAGGGATCCAGGGTGGCCGGGGTGTGCCGGCCGAGGGCTCGCCGCAGGTCAGCGGCTCTGAGCGGCGCCGCGGGAGCGTCGGAGTGGTGAACGGTCCACTCCAGCTCGGCGCCGATGTGGGTGGGCGGACCCGTCTTGAAGCAGATGGCCCGGATGCGGGCCTCCACATCCTCCTGGGTCCGAAGCATTACCTTCGGTAGGTGAGTGGTCACGAAAACGGACCTTACGGCGGGGGTGCGACAGAAAAGTTGATCGCGGC
>NZ_JBFAZH010000220.1:0-8512 GCF_040681735.1 Actinoplanes sp. NPDC051633
GCGCCGCGGCTGGCTGGCCTTCGCCGCGGCGCTGTTCTCCTTCGCGCTCGCCACGATCACCGCCTCCGACGTGCTGACCAGCGCCGTCGGCTTCATCCGGTACGCCGAGATCTTCGTGCTGGTGCCGGTGGCGGTCGCGATGTCGTTGCGGGACCGCGTGGACGTGCTGCTGATCGCCGGCGCCATCATCGCGGTCACCATCTTCGAGGGCGCCTACGGCGTGTACCAGTACCTGAGCGGGACCGGCGCCTCGTACGGCGGCGAGTTCGTCCGCGCGGTCGGCACGTTCGGCGCCGAGCAGATCATGGCGCTCGCCGCGCTGCTCGGCTACGGCCTGGTGGTCACCCTCGCCCTCGCCCTGGCCCAGGGCGGCTCGGATTCTCCGCCCTTGCCGGAGGCTCAGCGGCCGGCAGCAGCACAGCTCGGGTTGCTCGCGGTCTCCGGTTTCCTGGTGCTGGCGCTGGGCTTCACGCTGAGCCGCGGCGCCTGGATCGCCACCGCGGCCGCGGTGGTCGTCCTGCTCTTCGTCTGGCACTGGCGGGTCGCGGCGATGCTCTGTGCGATGGCGGCCCTCGGGGTCGCCATTCTCGTGTGGTCGGCCGCCGGCGACGCCGACCCCTCGTCCAGCCGCGTGGACCAGCGGATCACCAGCATCTTCTCGGCCGGCAGCTCACCGGATCAGTCGGTCCAGGACCGGTACGCGCTGTGGAGCGCGGCCCGCGCGATCTGGGCCGACCACCCGGTGATCGGCGTCGGCATGAAGGACTTCGTGTCCTATCGCGACAGCTACTCGTCGGTCGGGCTGTCCGCGGGCAGCGACGTCGGCGACCCCACCTCGGGCGTCGAGCGGCAGGCCCTGATGTCCCCGCACAACCAGTACCTGATGGTGCTCAGCGAGCAGGGCACGGTGGGCATCCTCGCATTCGGCGGCCTGCTGGTGACGATCGTCGTCGGCGCCGTCCGGAAACGCCGGCCCATGCTGCTGCCGCCGGCCGAGGAACGCTTCCTCGACCTGGTCGCCCCAGCCCTCATGGTGTGGACGCTCATCGACTGGATGTACGGCGACATCGGCGCCGGCCCCAGCACGGTCCTGATGGCCACGCTGCTCGGCATCGTGGTCCGCCGCGGCGTCATCGTCCCCGACCTCGCCAAGAAGGAGCCGGCATGACCGCCGCCGTCAAGACCACGCTGGTCCGAGCCACGATGGTCACGCTGGTCGTGACGCTCTCCGGCTCGCTGCTCGGCTTCTTCCGCGACCTGTTCCTGGCCCGGTACTTCGGTGCGGACGGCGGAACCGACGCGTTCCTGGTCTCCTGGACGGTTCCGGAGACCGCGTTCGCGCTGGTCGTCGAGGGCGGCATGTCGCTGCTGATGATCCCGCTGTTCAGCCGCGCGGTCTCGGCCCGGAAGGTCGTCGCCTCCACCTTCCCGCCGATCGTGGCGGTGCTGATCGGGCTCTCCGCGGCCACCTTCCTCGCCGCGCCGCTGCTGGTCCGTGCGCTCGCCCCCGGCCTCGCCGACCCGGCGCTCGCGGTCACCTGCACCCGCCTCACCTCGATCACCGTGCTGACCTTCGGGATCGCCGGATACATCAGCGCGGCCCTGCGGGCGAAGAACGTCTTCGGCGCACCGGCCGCGATCCACCTGGCCTACAACGTCGGCATCCTCAGCGTGATGTGGGCGCTGCACGGCCCGCTCGGCGTCGTCAGCGCGGCGGCCGGGGTGGCGCTGGGCAGCGTCTTCATGGTCCTGGTGCAGCTGCCCAGCTTCCTGCGCCACGTCGGGGTGCCGCGGTCCTGGCGGGGGACCGGTGGCGCGCTCGCGCTGGGCGCCATCGGGCCGATCATGATCTACACCCTGCTGCGTCAGGCTCAGGTGTTCGTCGAGCGGTTCCTCGGTTCGTCCTTGGCCGAGGGCACGATCTCGCACCTGAACTACGCGCAGAAGGTCGCCCAGATCCCGATGCTGGTGGCGCTGCTGATCTGCACGGTCACCTTCCCCACCCTGGCCCGGTCGATGGCGGCGGGGGAGGCCGAGGCGGCCCGGCGGCGGCTCGAGCGCGATCTGCGTACGGTCACCGCGCTCATGTTCGTGGCGACGGCGTACCTGGTGGTCTTCGCCCCGGACATCGTGCACGTGCTGCTGGAGCGTGGCGAGTTCACCGCCGCCGACACCGCGGTGACCGCCGGCATCATGCGGGTCTACGCCCTCGGCCTGCTCGGCCACGTGCTGGTCACTGCGCTGTCCCGGCCGTTCTTCGCCGGCGCCGGCCGCAACTGGTACCCGGCCATGGCGATGGGCGCGGGGCTGGTGGTGACGGCGGTGCTGGCCGCGATCGGGGTGCGGCACTTCGGGGCGTACGCGATCGCAGCCGCCAACGGCATCGGCATCACCACCGCGGCCGTGCTGCTGCTGACCGGCCTGCGCGACGAAATGGCTCGGTCTTCAGTCCGATCAGGGGCGGTGGCGGGGCTGAGGACGGCGCAGATCTCGCTGCGGGCGGTCGGCGACGCCGTGCTGCGGCTGGGCCTCGCGGCGGCCGGGGCGGGCGCCGCCGGGTGGGGCGTCGAGCGGCTGATCGCCGGATGGCCGGCGCCGGTGATCGTCATCGCCGGCGGCGTGGTGGTGCTGATCGTGTTCGCCGGGCTGACCCGGCTGGCCGGAGTGGACGAGGCCACCGAGGTGGTCGCGCAGGTGAAGCGGAGGATTCGACATGGACGTTGAGCTCACCCCGATGCCGCTGGTGCTGATGTACCACTCGGTTCAGCCGTACGAGGCGGATCCGTACCACGTCATCGTCAGCCCGAGCCGGTTCGCGCGGCAGATGCGGTGGCTGCGCCGGCGTGGGATGCGCGGCGTGTCGATGCGCGAGCTGCTGCAGGCCCGCCGCGCCGGGAGCGGCGCCGGGCTGGTCGGCCTGACCTTCGACGACGGGTACGCCAACTTCATCACCGAGGTCATGCCGGTCCTCGACAACTACGGGTTCACGGCCACCGTCTACGTGGTCGCGGGCGCGCTCGGCGGGCACAACGCCTGGGACGAACCCGGCCCGCGGATGGAGCTGATGACCCGCGGCGGGGTGAAGCACGCCGCCGCCTGCGGGATGGAGATCGGCTCGCACAGCCTGGCGCACGTCCGGCTGCCCGAGGTGCCGGCCGACGACCTGGCCGAGCAGGTGGGCCTGAGCCGGGACATCCTCGCCGACCTGTCCGGCCAGGACGTGACCGGTTTCTGCTACCCGTACGGTGCGGCCGGCGCCCGCGAGGCCGAGGTGGTCGAGGCGGCCGGATACGACTACGCGGTCGCGACGAAGCCGATCGCGGTGACCGGCCGGTACGCGATACCGCGCACCTTCGTCGGAGACCGGGACGCCGCCGCGCGCCTGTTCGCCAAGGTGGCTCGCCACCGATTGACTGCCGGCAGGGCCGCCTGATGCGCGTCCTGCACGTCATCACCGGGCTGAACGCGGGCGGCGCCGAGCACCAGCTCCGGGTGCTGCTGCGCCGGCTGCCGCACGACTGCGAGGTCGTCACGCTCTCCAACCCGGGCCCGGTGGCCGAGGCGATGCGCGCGGACGGCGTGACCGTGCACGAGCTGAGCATGTCCAGCAATCACGACCTGCGCGCGGTCGGCAAGCTGCGCCGGCTGATGAAGGACGGCCGGTACGACCTCGTGCACTGCCACCTCTACCGGGCGATGCTCTTCGGCCGGGTGGCGGCGCGGCTGGCCGGGGTGCCGACCATCGTGGCCACCGAGCACTCGCTGGGCGACGGCGTCATCGAGGGCCGGCGTACGTCGATCGGGGTGCGCGCGCTCTACGCCGCCAGCGAGAGGCTCGGGCACACCACGATCGCGGTCTCCGAGTCGGTGGCCGGCCGGCTGCGCTCCTGGCGGGTGCCGGCGAGCCGGATCAGCGTGCTGCCCAACGGGATCGACGCCGGCGAGTTCACCTTCGACCCGCGGCTGCGCTGGCAGGCGCGGGCCCGGCTGGGCATCGCGCAGGACGCGGTCGTGGTCGGCGGCGTCGGGCGGCTGGAGCCGACCAAGCGGTTCGACCGGCTGATCCGGGCCGTCGCGGAGGTCCCGGATGTGACGCTGCTGCTGGTCGGCCACGGCCCGGCCCGGGAGGCGCTGGAGCGGGTGGCCGAGATGCACGGCATCGCGCACCGGGTGGTCTTCGCCGGCGCGGTCGGGCACGCCCGCGACATGTTGTGCGCGATGGACGTGTTCGCGTCCCCGTCGGACTCGGAGACGTTCGGGCTGGCCGTGCTGGAGGCGCTCGCCTGCGGGCTGCCCGCGCTGTACGCCGTGTGCCCACCCCTGGACGAGCTGACCGCGCCGGGCGGTCACGGTCCGCCGGACACCCCCGGTGCGCGGCGCCTGTCCGCGTACCCGGAGGCCCTGCCCCGGACCCTGCGCGCCGAGCTGGCGTGCCTGACCGAACGCCGCGGCGGCCGGCTACCGGTGCCGGACGTCGTGGCGCGTTTCGACACCGCCACGGTGGCCGCCTCGGTCGACCGGCTGTACGAGCGACTCGCCGCCCGGCCGCGGCGGCGGTTGCTGCACCCCCCGATGGAGATCAAAGGAGCACGCGGGTGAAATCACGGGAGATCCTGCGGAGGCTGGTCCGTCGTTTCGGATTGCTCATCGCGCTCACGCTGCTGGGCGGCGTGGCCGGGGCGGTCTATGCGGTGGTCAAGACTCCGACATATACCGCGAAGGCGTACGTGGTGACGATCGGCTCGGCCGGCGAGTCGATCACCGCGCTGAACTATGCGCAGGCGTACGGCCGGATCGCCACGACCGGGCCGGTCCTGGCCACGGCCGGCGAGAAGCTCGGCGCCGACCGCAGCGGCCTCAACCGGGTCACCGCCTCGACCTCGCCGGACGCGCCGGTCGTCGAGATCACCGCCACCGGAGCGTCGGCGGCCAGGAGCGCGACCGTGGCCAACGCGGTGGCGAGCTCGCTGATCGCGCTGGGCGACACCCGCAAGACGGAGACCAAGGTCAGCCTGGCGATGCTGGCCGCGGCCACCCCGCCGGCGAAGCCCACCTCGCCGAAGCCGCCGCTGGAGCTGGTGATCGGCGCGGCCGGCGGGTTGCTGATCGGCGGGCTGGCCGTGCTCGCCGGTGTCGGCCGGTCGACCTCGTCCGCGTCGGTGGACAAGCCCGAGGAGACACCGGTCGCGGCCGAGGAGACGACGCGCGTCAAGGAGCCCACCCGCTACGACGTGACCACCTCGGACGAAGAAGTCGAGGACGCCCGGCCGCAGATCGAGCGGTACGGCGGCGTGTGGCGCGCCAAGAAGCCCAAGGAGCTGACCGCCGTCCCCGACGAGGAACCGGTCGCCCCGCCGCCGGCCTCCGCGCCCCCGGCTTCGGTTCCCCAGCAGGTTTCTACCGAGTCGGTCAACGGCCGCATCGTCGGCCGCGCCGTCGTCTTCCGTGTGGAGGAAAAGTGACTGCCGTCCACAGCCCCGCCGCCACCCTTGACCGGACTAAAGGCAGAGCCTTCGTTGAGCGCGGTCACGCCGGTGATGGTGAACGTCTCGGTGCCGGTCAGCCCGAGCGACTCCGCGTTCGTCTTCGGCGGGAACTGCAGCGGGAGCACGCCCATGCCGATCAGGTTGGACCGGTGGATGCGCTCGTACGACTCCGCGATGACCGCCCGCACACCCAGGAGCATGGTGCCCTTGGCCGCCCAGTCGCGCGACGAACCGGAGCCGTACTCCTTACCGGCCAGGATGACCAGCGGCACGCCGGCCTCCTGGTAGGCGACCGACGCGTCGTAGATCGTGGTCTGGTCGCCGGTCAGGTGGTTGATCGTGAAGCCGCCCTCGACGCCCGGCACCAGCTGGTTGCGCAGCCGGATGTTGGCGAACGTACCCCGGATCATGACCTCGTGGTTGCCGCGCCGCGAGCCGTAGCTGTTGAAGTCGCGGCGCTCGACGCCGTGCTCGGCCAGGTACTTCCCGGCGGGGGAGTCGGGCTTGATCGAGCTGGCCGGCGAGATGTGGTCGGTGGTCACCGAGTCACCCAGCTTGGCCAGCACCCGGGCGCCGGAGATGTCCACGACCGGCGTGGGCTCGGCCGACATGCCCTCGAAGTACGGGGGCTTGCGCACGTAGGTGGAGTCGTCGACCCAGGCGAAGGTGTCACCGGTCGGTGTGGGCAGCGACTGCCACTGCTCGTCGCCGGCGAAGACGTCCGAGTACGCCGAGCTGAACCCGGCCGCGCCGATCGCCGAGGCGATGACGTCGTCGATCTCCTTGGCGCTGGGCCAGATGTCGGTCAGGAAGACCGGCTTGCCGTCCGTGCCCGTGCCCAGCGGCTCGGTCGTGATGTCCAGGTCCATCGTGCCGGCCAGGGCGTACGCGACGACCAGCGGCGGTGAGGCCAGGTAGTTCATCTTGACGTCGGGGTTGATCCGGCCCTCGAAGTTGCGGTTGCCGGAGAGCACCGACACCGCCGTGAGGTCGTTCTCGTTGACCGCCGCCGAGATCGCGTCGGGCAGCGGCCCGGAGTTACCGATGCACGTGGTGCAGCCGTAGCCGACCAGGTTGAAGCCCAGCTTGTCGAGGTACGGCGTGAGGCCGGCCCGGTCGTAGTAGTCCATGACCACCTTGGACCCGGGCGCGAGCGTGGTCTTCACCCACGGCTTGCGGGAGAGGCCACGGTCGACCGCGTTCTTGGCCAGCAGCGCCGCGCCGATCATGACCTGCGGGTTCGAGGTGTTGGTGCAGGAAGTGATGGCGGCGATGACGACCGCACCGTGGTCCAGCTCGAACTCGGTGCCGTCCTCGCCGGTGACCCGCACCGGGTTGGAGGGCCGGCCGTCGGCGCCCTCGGCGGCGGAGAAGACGTGCGGCTTGTCCCGCTCCGACGACGTGCCGTTGGCGGGCGGGTCGCTGGCCGGGAAGGACTCCTCCGAGGCCTCGTCCGCGGGCCCCTGGTCCGACACGTAGTTGGTCAGCGCGTCGCGGAACATCTGCTTGGCCTCGGTGAGGATGACCCGGTCCTGCGGCCGCTTCGGCCCGGCCAGCGAGGGCACGATCGTCGAGAGGTCGAGCTCGAGGCGCTCGGAGTAGTCCGGCTCGGCGGACGGGTCGAGCCACAGGCCCTGGCGCTTGGCGTACGCCTCGACCAGCGCGACCTGCTGCTCGGTGCGCCCGGTGAGCTGCAGGTACTTGATGGTCTCCTGATCGATCGGGAAGATCGCCACGGTCGAGCCGTACTCCGGCGACATGTTGCCGATCGTCGCCCGGTTGGCCAGCGGCACGGCGCTGACGCCCGGCCCGTAGAACTCGACGAACTTGCTGACCACGCCGTGCTCGCGGAGCATCTCGGTGATCGTCAGCACGAGGTCGGTGGCGGTGGTGCCGGCCGGCATCTCGCCGTACAGCTTGAAGCCGACCACCCGCGGGATCAGCATGCTGACCGGCTGGCCGAGCATCGCGGCCTCGGCCTCGATGCCGCCCACGCCCCAGCCCAGCACGCCCAGGCCGTTGACCATCGTGGTGTGCGAGTCGGTGCCGACGACCGTGTCCGGGTACGCCTGCCCGTTCCTCTCCATGATCGTGCGGGCCAGGTACTCGATGTTGACCTGGTGCACGATGCCGGTGCCGGGCGGCACGACCTTGAACTCGTTGAACGCGGTCTGGCCCCAGCGCAGGAACTGGTAGCGCTCGTGGTTGCGCTGGTACTCGAGCTCGACGTTGCGCTGGAAGGCGTCCTCGCGGCCGAACAGGTCGGCGATCACCGAGTGGTCGATGACCAGCTCGGCGGGGGCGAGCGGGTTGACCTTCGTCGCGTCGCCGCCCAGGTCACGCACCGCCTCACGCATGGTGGCAAGGTCGACCACGCAGGGCACGCCGGTGAAGTCCTGCATCAGCACCCGGGCCGGGGTGAACTGGATCTCGACGCTCGGGTCCGCGCTCGAGTCCCACCCGCCCAGCGCGCGGATGTGGTCGGCGGTGATGTTCGCGCCGTCCTCGGTCCGCAGCAGGTTCTCCAGCAGGATCTTCAGGGAGTAGGGCAGCCGATCGTGGCCCTCCACCTTGTCGATCGTGAAAATCTCGTAGCTCGCGTCCCCGACGCGCAGCTCATTCTTCGCACCAAAGGTGTCCAGGCTGGCCACGTCAACTCCTTCCGCCAACCGAAGTCTTCCGCACCGGTCGCGAAGGCGATTCGGTTAGGTTCGCCTTACCGTGCGATCGGGTCGTTCCAGTAAACCGTACGTCCGTCTTGTATAAATCCGCAAGATGGGCGGTTTGGGGTGGTCACGGTGTGGGAACATCGCGTTCCGTGAAGGCGATCACGGATCTCGAGCACCTCACAGACTTCTTCGATCGATACGGATCGGCTCTCACCAGGGGTGATGTCTCCGCGGTCGCCAACTGTTACGCATTACCCGGCATGGTCGTGGCGAACACGTACAGTTTCACTTTCGCTTCCCCGGCCGCGGTGGCCCTGTCCTTCCTGGGCGCCGCTCCGGCGTACCGGGAGCAGCAGA
>NZ_JBFAZH010000221.1:0-8499 GCF_040681735.1 Actinoplanes sp. NPDC051633
AAGCTGAGCATCCCGACGCCGGGCGTGCACCGCACCGGTGAGTTCGAGGGCTGGGGCTACGTCCTGATGGACCGGCTGCCCGGCCGCGCGCTCATCGAGACGTGGGACGAGGTGGACCGCGACCGGCTCGCCGACCGGCTGGGTGAGGCGATCGTCGCACTGCACGCGATCCCGCCGCCGGCGATCGACGACTGGTGGCCGGAGGACTGGGCCGAGTTCGCCGAGGAGCAGCGGGACGGCTGCGTGATGCGGCACCAGGCGCTCGGGCTGGACGACGAGTGGGTGGCGCGGATCGAGCCGTTCCTCGACTCGGTCGATCTGGGCGACGACTCCCCCGTGCTGCTGCACACCGAGATCATGCGGGTGCATCTCCTGACCGGCGCGTCGGGTGAGCCGACCGGGCTGATCGACTTCGAGCCGGCGATGCGCGGTGCGCCGGAGTACGAGTACGCGGCGGTCGGCGCGTACGTCTCGCAGGGTGATCCCGGATTTCTGCGGCGGGTGCTGATCGCCGCCGGGTACCGGCCGGACGAGCTGACCGCGGATCTGCGCCGGCGCTTGATGGCCTGGTTGTTGCTGCACTACTACAGCAACGTCGCGAAATACTTCGAGCACCTGCCGGCGCCGGCCGAGCCGACCTTCGAGTCACTGGCCGACACCTGGTTCGCCACCGACTGATTCCGGTCGCTTTCCACCGCAAACGGTTACCCCGGACGAGGGATATTCGCCGATAACGGAACTAATGCACCGATAAGGTTGGGTCCTTCCGCAACGAAATTCTGTGAGGGTGGACCGTGCCAAGAATCAAATCGTCGCTCATCGCCGGCGGAAGCGCGGCGACGATCGTCGCGCTGTCCGCAATCGGCGCCGGAGTCAGTTACGCCTCCGGCGGCCACAATTCCGGCGGACGCAACACCTCGTGCAACGTGCCGTCGGCGACCTACCCGACGATTCAGTCGGCCGTCAACGCGGCCACCTGCAAGACGATCAAGGTAGCGCCGGGGACCTACAGCGAGAACGTCGCGATCGGCCGCAGCCTGACGCTCAACGGTGCGAGGGCCGGCCAGGACGCCCGCAACCGCCGCGGCGGCGGCGAGTCGGTCGTCAACGGCGGCACGTCGGCGAACTTCACGATCACGGCGAACAACGTGACCATCGACGGTTTCACGTTGAACGGCCCGCCGAGCCCCGGAACCGCCGCATTGGTGATGCAGGCCGGCAATACCGGCGAGCTGATCCAGAACAACATCATCAACAATCCCGGCCGGGCCGCGTCGATCACCACCAGCCGGACGACATTCCGCAAGAACGCCATCCGGAATACATCGACTGCCTCCGACGGATTTCAGACGAACAGCCTGCCGGTCCAGGACGTCACGATTACCGGCAACAGTTTCAGCGGGCCGGTTCCGGCGAACTACAACGCCGACATCACCTTCATCGAAGGCAATCAGAATCTGACGGTCTCCGGCAACAAGAGCACCGCCGGCGGAACACTGGTGGCCATCTTCAAAACGAACGGGGCACGCATCTCCGACAACACGGTCGTCGGCAACGGCGGCTCGTCGGCGGTGTACATCGGCGGCGGCAACAAGAACATCTCCGTCACCGGCAACACGATCACCTCGTCCGGCTCGGCGGTGAACGTGGCGAACGACTTCGGCATCGGAACCAACTCCCGGGTCACCATCACGCGGAACGCCCTCCGCAACAACCAGAACGGCGTGAAGGTCGGATCGGCCTCAGACGTCGTGCAGGTGAACCGGAACAGCATCACCGGCAATTCGGCGACCGGGGTGCTCAAGAGCCCGACTTCGGGCGCGCCGGTGGACGCCACCTGCAACTGGTGGGGCGCCATCAGCGGCCCGGGCCCCGTCGGTCCCGGCCGGGGCGACAAGGTCAGCACCGGTGTGGCCTACCGGCCGTGGCTGAAACTGCCCCGCCTGACCGTCGGCTGCCGCTAGGCATGTCACCACCGAGGCCGGCTCCCCGCGAGCCGGCCTCGGCGCGGAACCGGCACGGGCGACACCATCACGGGGCGGCACCATCACGGGCGACGTCGGGTGTGGCGCCTGGGAACTTCATGGCTGAATGGTTGTATTCCGCCCGAACCACCCTCACTGCCGGGCGTCGCACACGATCATGGCGGCATGGGTGTGATGGCTTATCCCCTCCGGTACGCGCTCGCCGACCTGGCGCTCGCGCTAAGTCGCGCGGCGGACGACACGGCCGAAGTGCGGGCCACTGCGGCCCGGGCGGCGGCGGACATGATCGGCGACGGCGCGGGGGTGCAACTCCTCGGCGACGACGGGCACTACACGCCGATCACCTATCACCACCCCGACGTGGAACGCGCCCGGTCGCTCGGGCGGGCGCTCGATCTGAGCGGGCGGTTGCCCGACGACGAGTTCTCCACGGCGCAGGCGGCGAGCCGCCGGCCGGTCGTGCTGGCCGCCGAGGGCCGCGAGCCACTGCCGCAGTTCGGCGGAGCCGGGGTGTACGCCGCCGTGCTGTGCCCGATCATCGTGGACAACACGTTCGCCGGATATCTGATCTTGAATCGCAACGAGGTCGGGTCGTTCTACGCCGCGGCAGAGGTCGAGCTGGCCCGCGACATCACCGGCGAGCTGTGCCTGGCGCTGTCCTCCGCCCGGGTGCGCGAGCGCCTGAAGGCCAGCGAGGAGAAGTACCGGCGGGTGCTGGAGACCATCCCGGAGGGCGTGCTGCAGCTCGACGCCGAGGGGGTCGCCACCTACGCCAACGAGCCGATCGGTGTCGTGCTCGGGTTGCCGCGGGCACAGCTCATCGGTGTGCCGCTGCGCGGGTTCCTGGACGACCAGGGGCAGAAGGAGCTGACCCGGCGGCTGGCCGAGTGCAAGGCGGGCCGCTCGACGGTCGGCGCCACGCGGCTGATCCGCGCGGACGGCTCGCACCGCAGCGTACGGGTCAGCATGATGCCGCTGCACGACGAGCACGGCCAGTACACCGGCGTGGTCTGCATGGTCACCGACACCACCGACCACATCGATGCCCGCGGCCTCAAGCGGCAGCTCGACCACCTGCGCCGGCTGGACAGCCTGGGCCAGCTCATCGGCGGCATCTCGCACGACTTCAACAACCTGCTGACGGTCGTCGCCGGGTCGGCCGACATGATCTACACGACCACCGCCGAGGGGTCCCCGCAGCACCAGCTGGCCAAGGACATCATGGACGCGGTCGGCACCGGGCGGTCGCTGACCCACCAGCTGCTGGCCTTCGGGCGCACCGAGGGCAACCGCCCGGAGATCATCCCGATCCCGGACCTGCTCACCGACGTGCAGAGCCTGTTCAGCCGCACGCTGGGCGAGCACATCGGCCTCGATCTGGCCTTCGGGCCGGACGTGTGGCCGGTGCGGGCCGAGCGCGGCCCGCTGGAGCAGGCGCTGGTCAACCTGGCCGCGAACGCCCGCGACGCGATGCTGCACGGCGGCATGCTGCGGGTGGCCGCCACCAACGAGGTGGTGCAGCCGGGTCAGCTGGCCGAGGGCGCGCCGACCGGCAAGCTGGTGCACATGGTGATCACCGACACCGGGGTCGGGATGACCGACGAGACCCGCAAGCGGGCGCTGGAGCCGTTCTTCACCACCCGGCCGACGGCGGCCGGCCTCGGCCTGGCCACCACGGCCGGCATCGTGCAGGGCATCGGCGGGTTCATCGAGCTCGAGTCCGAGCCCAGGATGGGTACGACGGTGCACCTCTACCTGCCCGCCGCGGAGGAGCGGCCGGGCCCGGCGGTGGACCGGCAGACCACGCCGGCGCTGATCGGGCGGGTGCTGATCGTCGAGGACCAGCCCGAGGTGGCGCAGCTGGTGCAGCGGCTGATCGAGCCGGCCGGCTACCAGATCTCGGTGGCGACCGACGCGTTGATGGCCGTCACCCAGGTGGCCTCCGGCGCGCGCCCGGACCTGCTGATCACCGACGTGGTGATGCCGGCGATGACCGGGCCGGAGCTGGCCGGCGCACTGCGGACGCACCAGCCCGACCTGCCGGTGCTCTTCATGTCCGGCTACACCGCGGCGTCGCTCGGCCCGCAGCTCAATCTGGACGCCAACAGCATGCTGATCGAGAAGCCGTTCACCCGGTCGACGCTGCTCAGCGCGATCAGAAGCCTGTGTGGCCCGCAGCCTCCCCGGGCCGATTGATCAGAACTCATCCGGGGTAGTCACGCGAAGAGAGCACTCACCGACTCACCGTTGTGGATGCGCCGCATCGCCTCGGCCAGCGGCGCGGCGACCGAGAGGATCGTCAGCTTGTCGGTGTGCTTGACGCGCGGGATCGGCACGGTGTTCGTGCAGACGATCTCCTCGACGTCCTTCTCCGCGCTCAGCCGGGCGATCGCGTCGCCCGAGAAGAGGCCGTGCGTGCAGGCGACGCGGACGCTGCGGATGTTGCGCTCGCGCAGCCGGGCGAGCAGCTCGAAGATGGTGCTGCCCTTGGCGATCTCGTCGTCCAGCACGATCGCGTCACGGTCGGTCACCTCACCGATCACCGAGCTGATCACGACCTTGTCGTCCGCGTACCGCTGCTTGGCGCCGAACGCCACCTCCGCGCCGAGCATCCGCGCGAACGCCGCCGCGTCCTTGGCGTTGCCGAGGTCCGGCGACACCACGACGGTGTTGCTCAGGTCGTACCCCCGGAAGTGGTTGGCCAGCTCACGAAGGGCGTGCAGGTGGTCGACCGGGACACTGAAGAAGCCGTGCACCTGCGGGGAGTGCAGGGTCATCGCGAGGATCCGGTCGGCGCCGGCGGTCTGCAGCAGGTCGGCCACCAGGCGCCCGCCGATGGAGATGCGGGGCGCGTCCTTCTTGTCGCTGCGGGCGTAGGCGTAGTGCGGCAGCACGACCGTGATGCGTCCCGCCGAGGCGCCACGTGCCGCGTCCAGCATGAAGAGCAACTCGACCAGGTGCTCCTGTACGGGCGGGACCAGCGGCTGGATCAGGAACACGTCGCGTTCCCGGCAGTTGCCCTGAAGTTGCACCTCGATGCAGTCGTTGGCGAAATGGGACACCCGGGTCGGTAGCAGGGGGACGCCGAGGTGCTCACAGATCTCGGCGGCCAGGTCGGGATGGGCACTTCCGCTGAAGACGGCGATGTCACGCACGGACACCACCCTAAAAGGCGGCATCACGCCACTTGCGGGCGACCTTTGGTTCCTCTACGGTAACCGTTACTCATGAGTGACGCTTTGTTCGACGCCGCCCTCGACGCGCTCGGTGACCCGATGCGGCGCCGCATCGTCGAGCGGCTGCGGCCGGGCCCGCTGCCGGTCGGCGAGCTCGCCGCGGGACTGCCGATCGGCCGGCCCGCCGTTTCGAAGCACCTCAAGGTCCTGCAGGGGGCCGGGCTGGTCGAACACACCAGCGCCGGCACCAGGAATCTCTATGCGCTGGCGCCACCCGGCTTCACGGCCGTACAGCAGTGGCTCGTGGGGATGTGGGACGACGCACTGACCGCGTTCGCGGCGTCCTTCGAGGAGAGCGACGATGAAACCTCTGCATAGGCAGGTGGTCGTCCGAGCCGGAGCCGGGGAGGCGTTTCACGCCTTCACCGAACTGATCGGCTCGTGGTGGCCGATGGAGAACCACAGCGTGTACGGCACGGGTTCGGTGGCCGCCTTCCGGGACGGCAAGCTGATCGAGACCGGGCCGGACGGCGAGGAATCGGTGTGGGGCACGATCCTCGCCTGGGAACCGCCACGCCTCATCGAGCTGACCTGGCATCCCGGCCGCGCCGCCGCCGACGCGGGCGAGGTGCGCGTCAGCTTCGAACCGGTGACCGAGAAGCAGACCATGGTGACGGTCACGCACAGCGGATGGCAGTCACTCGCCCAGCGGGACAACTACAAGAACGGCTGGCCGGCGGTGCTCGGCTCGCTCGCGTCCCGCTTCTCCGCGAGCCCGGACGGCGACGAGCCGGTCTGGCTGGTGCTGCAGCACACCGCGGGCGTCGAGCGGCCGATGGAGCATCCGGGGTTCGCCGGTCATCCGGCCTTCCTGAGCCGGCTCCAGGACCGTGGCGTGCTGGTTGCGGCGGGCCCGTTCCCGGGCTCCGGGGGCGAGGGCATGACGATCGTCCGGGTGCCCGCGTCCGGAGCCGCGTCGCTCGTGACCGAGGCCGGCATCGAGGATTCCAGCGTCGCGAGCGGGATTCTGGAGGTCCGGGTACGCCCGTGGCATGTGGTCAGCCGTGGATCTTCGATACCGTAACCAGTTGTGAACGGACTTGCGGTTGCCTGCCGGCGGGTGGTGCACATCTATCGCGCCGAGGCCGGTGACGTGGTGGCGCTGGCCGGGGTCGACCTGTCCATCGCGCCGGGCGAGATGCTCGCGCTGGTCGGGCCGTCCGGGTCGGGCAAGTCGACGCTGATCGCGTTGCTGGCCGGGCTGATGCGGCCGTCGGCCGGGCGGATCAACATCGGCACGTACGACATGGGCAAGCTGTCCGACGCCGAGGTGTCCCGGTTGCGCGGGACCGAGATCGGGGTGGTGCTGCAGGGCGCGGCGCGCAATCTGCTGCCGTACGCCTCGCTGCACCGCAACATCTGGCTCGCCCAGCGGCGGGCGGCGCACACCCGCGGCATCACGCTGGACAACCCCGACCGCATCCTCGACCTGGTCGGGCTGCCCGGGCAGGGCCGGGCCCGGCTGGCCGACCTCACGCCGGGCGGGCGGCAGCGGGCCGCCCTCGCCGTGGGCATCGCCGCCGGGCCGGGCCTGCTGCTGGTCGACGAGCCGACCAGCCGGCTCGACACCAAGGGCCGCGACGAGGTGCTCGAGGCGATGGAGACGGTCAACCGGGAACGGCAGACCACCATCGTCGTGGTGACGCACGACAACGACGTCGGCGCGCGGCTGGGCCGGGCGGTGACGATCCGCGACGGCCGGGTCGGCGCGGAGGGCCGCGACGGCCAGGACTTCGCCGTGGTGGCCGGCGACGGCACGGTGCAGCTGCCGCCGGAGGTGCTGGGCAGCTACCCGCCTGGCACGCTCTTCACGGTCCAGCACGTCGACGGCGAGGTCACCCTGCTCCCAGGCGGCACCGAGCCGGCCGCCTGACCCGCCGGCGCGTCAGGGGCGGGCCCAGGTGGCGACGCCGTCGAGGAGGTGCAGCTCGCGGTCGCAGGCCGCGGCCGCCTCCGGGTCGTGCGTCGCGAAGACGACCGCCGCGCCCCGGTCGGCCTCGGCTCGCAGCAGGTCGATCACCCGCTGGCGGTTGGCCGCGTCCAGCTCGCTGGTCACCTCGTCGGCCAGCAGCACCGCGCCGCTCAGGGCCAGGCCACGGGCGATCGCCGTACGCTGCTGCTGACCACCGGACAGCTCCTCGATCAGCTGATCGCCGTGCCCCGTCAAGCCCACCTGCTCCAGCGCCTCCGCCGTCCCGCGCCGCGCCTCGGCCGGTGTGCGCCCGGTGGCGATCATGGCCACCGCGATGTTCTCCGCCGCCGTCAGGATCGCCGCCAGGCCGTTGTCCTGCGGGATCAGCACCACGCCCCGGGACACCGCGTGGTCCCGGTCCCCCACCGGATCGTCGTCCACCAGCACGCGCCCCTCGGCCGGCGCCAGCAGTCCCGCCATCGCCGACAGCAGCGTCGTCTTGCCGGCCCCGGACGTGCCGGTGACGGCCAGCAGCTCGCCCGGCCGGACCGCCACCGACACGTCCCGCAGCACCGGGTCGCCGTCGCCGTACCCGATCGAGGCTTCCGCCACGGTCAGCGTCGTCATGAGATCTCCTTCCGGGTACGCCCGCCCGCGGCGAACGCCACCCCAGCCAACACCGCCAGCACCACCACGCCGGTGCCCGCCACCACGAGCGGGCGCGGCCACCCGGGCAGCGGGAACGGCGGCGGATCCAGCCCGGCCAGCGGCAGCGCCCAGCCGGTCAGTGCCCACACCACCATGGCGATCGCCAGACCGGCGGGCACCACGGCGAGCATCAGCGCCGGGTACGTCCACAGTGTCGCCCTGGCCAGCGATCCCTTGTCCAGGCCCTGGGCCCGCAACGCGGACAGGTCCTCGACCCGCAGGGACCGGTCCACCCCGGCCGCCAGCACCAGGGCGCCCGCCGCCAGCGCGCCCGCCAGGACCGCGCCGAGCAGATAGAACCACAGGGACAGGGCCGGTCCCTGCTCCTCCAGCTGACGGCGCAACTGCCCGGCCGAGACATCCCCGACGATCGTCAGGCCCTGCCCCTCGAGCCGCCGCTCGACGTCGGCCGGCGCACGGGCGGAGAGCCACACCTGCGGCCGCAGGGCCAGGCCGGTGTCCGTCGAATACCGGTCGAGGTACTCCAGGTCGACCAGCCGGACGCCGGTGCCCGCGCGCGGCACGGCCGGCAGATCGGCCACCACGCGGACGGGCACCACGCGGCCGTCGAAGCCGTTCATCTCCTCGGCGCCGCCGGCGGCCGGGCCGGACGTGGCGACCGCCAGCGGCGCCGGGACGTCCGCCGGCTGGATCCAGG
>NZ_JBFAZH010000222.1:0-8465 GCF_040681735.1 Actinoplanes sp. NPDC051633
GATCTGGCCGGGCGCGCCGGGGCGGCGAGCACGGCGGCAACGAGTAGCCCCGCGGCGCCGAGGACGGCGGCGCCGCGAAGGACGGATGGGGACATGGGGACTCCTTGTCGGGACCGGGAGCAGGCGCGAACGCGGGGGAGACGCCGGGGGGTGTGTCAGCGCCCGATCGACGAACTTCGTTGTCCCATGGTGCGACCGACGACGATGGCCGTCAATACTTAAAATATCGGTCGCCACCGAAACTTGCGATGGCCCGCCACCAGCGGGAGGTCACTGCATCGACACAATCAACCCGCGATCGTGCCACCGAAACTTACGGACCGCGCAGTGGCGCGATCGAGCAGCGCGAGGACCTCTTCCTTGGTCCGGTCGCCGCGGTCGTTCCACGCGGTCAGGTCGCGCACCCGGGCGGCGCGGACCTCCGGCGGGCACGCCGGGCCGACCGGGTCGTCCTCCGGCGCGCCGCCGTCGAAGAGCTCCAGCCATAGGGCGTCGATGGCGGCGTAGCCGTACTCCGGCCGCGAGCTGTGCTGCCACGCCGCGTGCATCACCGCGCCGACCAGGCACGCCTCGACGACGCGGGAGTGATCCACGCGGCCGGGGAAGAAGCGCTGCCGGGCCTCGCCGCTCCCGGTCATCACGAACCAGCTGTGCTGCGTCCAGCCCCGCCGGACGACCTCGCGGGTCGTGGTGAGCACGGCGAGGGCGTGCTGCTGCCGCACGTTGCCCGGGCCGTTGGCGGTGGCCGGCTCGGCCGAGCCCCCGGACATGATGAACCTGGCCTTGAGCGCGGCCGCCAGCCGCACCAGCGGCCCCGTCGGGCGCTGTCGGGTGATCGTCTCGGGCATGTCCGCCTCCTCACCGACCGTTACGCCGATTGTGGCTCGCCTCAGCGGTCCGGGGTCAAGACCGGCTTGAGGTCCAGGACCGGAGTGCCGTTCAGCGCCTCGAGGCTGCCGACCTCGACGCGCGTGCCGTCGATCGCCACGATGTGCACCTCGTGCAGACCGATGGGATTCGGGCGGTCCGGCGAGCGGGTCGCGAAGACCCCGGTCATCGGGCGCGTGAGGTCGCTGCGCGGATGCACCGCCAGGGTCTCGCGGTCGGCGCGGTCCAGCCAGGTCAGCAACAACACGTCCATGCCCGCCGTCAGGCCGTCGAGCGCGGCCGCGTATCGGGGCTCGATGACCAGCCACGCCGGCGGGGCGCCCTCATCGGGCTGGCGTGGGGCGGCGTCCAGGTCGGCCAGCCCCGACTCGACGTGTCCGATCGGGCGCAGTTCGAAGTCGGTCATGGCGATCTCCGGTCGAGGAACTCGTACACGTCCTGGGCGTCCACGCCCGGGAAGGTGCCCGGCGGCAGGGCCGCCAGCAGGTGGGAGTGAACGCGCGCGCTCGGCCACGCGTTGCCCTCCCAGCGGTCCACCAGGGACGCCGGTGGGCGGCGGCAGCAGGACGGGTCCGGGCACCGTGACACGGTACGCCGGGAGGTGTCGCCGCCGCGGAACCAGCGTGCGTGCTCGTACGGCGTGCCGACCGTCACCGAGAACTCGCCCGAGCGGGTCGACTCCACGTGCACCGTGCACCAGTACGTGCCGGCCACCGTGTCGGTGAACTGGTAGAAGCTCGAATACGGGTCCTCGGCCTGGAACACCGTGCGCGACGCCCAGCGGCGGCACACGTACTGGCCCTCGATCGCGCCGGTCACGTCCGACGGGAAGCGCACGTTGTCGTTCTCGTACGCCTTGTAGACCGTGCCGCTCTCGTGCACCCGCGTGAAGTGCACCGGGATGCCGAAGTGGTGCGTCGCCAGGTTGGTGAAGCGGTGCGCCGCCGTCTCGTACGAGACCCCGAACGCGTCCCGGAAGTCGTCGATCGCGAGCGCCCGGTCCGCCTTCGCCGCGCCGAGGAAGTCGACCGAGAACCTCTCCGGCATCAGCAACGCCGCCGCGAAATAGTTCGCCTCCACCCGCTGCCGGAGGAAGTCGCCGTAGTTCAGCGGATCGCTGTGGCCCAGCACGAAGTGCCCCAGCGTCTGCAGCACCACGGCCCGCGGGTCGTGCCCCTTGTTGCTGGCCACCTGCGGCAGGAAGATGCGGCGGTTGCGCAGGTCGGTCACCGACCGGGTCGAGCTCGGCAGGTCCGCCACGTAGTGCAGGGTGAAGCCGAGCTGCGCCGCGATGTCCAGGATCCCGCGCTGCGACAGCGGCCCGGTCGAATGCCGCACCGACTGCAGGATCGACGCCGCCGCCTCCTCGATCTCCGCGAAGTAGTTGTTCCGCTCGCGCATCTCCACCCGCAACTGCGCGTTCGCCCGCCGCGCGACCTCCGGCGTCGCGCTCTGCTCGGCCAGCAGCCGGGACAACTCCCGATGCAGCCCGATCAGCGACTCCAGCGCGTCCGCGGGCAGCCGGCGGCCGGCTTTGACGACAGGCAGACCAAGATTTGTGTACGCGGCGGTGCTCTGGAAGTGGGCCAGCTCGATCTCCAGCCCGGCCCGCCGCGACGGCGCCTCGGGCCGCAGCAGCTCCTGCATCGGCACGTCCAGCGCGGCGGACAGCGCCTGCAGCACCGACAGCTTGGGCTCGCGCTTGCCGTTCTCGATCAACGACAGCTGCGACGGCGCCCGGCCGACCGCCGCGCTGAGCTGATCCAGCGTCATCCCCTTGGCGCGGCGCTGATGCCGCAGGCGCTGGCCCAGGGTGACGAGATCGACGAGAGGTGAAGCGGTCACGGCTTTGACGCTAGCAGAAGAAGTGCGATTCTTCTGCTCACATTTGGCTTCAGGACCCCTGGACGGCCGCGCAACAGTGAAGTTCTTCAAGGAAAGGAACGAAGAACATGTCTGATCTGCTGACCGATGTCAGGGGCGGTACCGCTGCGGACCTCACTCGGACCTGGGCCGGCGATCCTCGTTGGCTGGGCGTCCGCCGCGACTACACGGCGCAGGACGTGGTGCGGCTGCGCGGCACGCTGCAGGAACGGCACACGCTCGCGGAGCGCGGCGCCGTCCGGCTCTGGGATCTGCTGCACAGCGAGGACTACATCAACGCGCTCGGCGCCCTCACCGGCGGACAGGCCGTGCAGCAGGTGCGGGCCGGTCTGAAGGCGATCTACCTGTCCGGCTGGCAGGTGGCGGCCGACGCGAACCTTTCCGGGCACACGTACCCGGATCAAAGCCTCTACCCGGCCAACTCGGTGCCCGCCGTCGTGCGGCGCATCAACAACGCGCTGTTGCGGGCCGACCAGATCGACACGGCGGCCGGGCGTCACGACCGTGATTGGTTCGCGCCGATCGTGGCGGACGCCGAGGCCGGCTTCGGCGGCCCGCTGAACGCCTTCGAGCTGATGAAGGCGATGATCGCCGCCGGCGCCGCGGGCGTGCACTGGGAGGACCAGCTCGCGTCCGAGAAGAAGTGCGGCCACCTGGGCGGAAAGGTGCTCATCCCGACCCAGCAGCACATCCGTACGCTGAACGCGGCCCGGCTCGCGGCCGACGTCGCCGGCGTGCCGTCACTGGTCATCGCCCGCACCGACGCCCTCGCGGCGGACCTGCTCACCACCGACGTGGACGAGCGCGACAAGCCGTTCATCACCGGTGAGCGCACCGCCGAGGGCTTCTTCCGGGTGCGCAGCGGCCCCGAGCCGGCGATCGCGCGCGGCGTCGCCTACGCCGACTACGCCGACCTGCTCTGGGTGGAGACCGGCAAGCCGGACCTCGAGTTCGCCCGCTCCTTCGCCGAGGCCGTGCACAAGGTGCACCCCGACAAGATGCTGGCGTACAACTGCTCGCCCTCCTTCAACTGGAAGAAGAACCTGGACGACTCGACCATCGCGCGGTTCCAGAAGGAGCTCGGCGCCATGGGCTACAAGTTCCAGTTCGTCACGCTCGCCGGCTTCCACGCGCTGAACCACTCGATGTTCGAGCTGGCGCGCGGCTACGCCGAGGAGGGCATGACCGCGTACGTGAAGCTGCAGGAGGCCGAGTTCGCCGCCGAGGCGGACGGCTACACCGCGACCAAGCACCAGGCCGAGGTCGGCACCGGCTACTTCGACGCCGTGTCGACCGCCCTGAACCCGGAGAGCTCCACCACGGCGCTGTCCGGCTCGACCGAGGCGGAGCAGTTCTGATGACCCACGTTGAAGAAGTCACCGTCACCGGGAGCACCGCCGGCCGGTTCTCCGAGATCCTCACGCCCGAAGCGATCGCGTTCGTGGTCATGCTGGACCGGGAGTTCGGCGCGCGGCGGGTGCAGCTGCTGGACCGGCGGCGGCGCCGGCGGGCGACGCGTACCCAAGAATTGGACTTCTTGGCTTCTACCAAGAACATCCGGGACGATCTGTCGTGGACGGTCGCGCCGCCGAAGGACGACCTGAGCGACCGGCGGGTCGAGATCACCGGGCCGCCCGAGCGCAAGATGACCATCAACGCGTTGAACTCGGGCGCGAAGGTGTGGATGGCCGACTTCGAGGACGCGCTGTCGCCGACCTGGGAGAACGTGATCAACGGCCAGCTCAACCTGCTCGACGCGCTGTCCGCGCAGCTCAGCTGGACCGCGCCCGACGGCCGGGAGTACCGCGTCGAGGGCGAGCTGCCCACGATCATGGTGCGGCCGCGGGGCTGGCACCTGCCGGAATGCCACCTGCGGATCGGCGGCCGGGCGGTGTCGGCGGCGCTGTTCGACTTCGGGATGTACCTGTTCCACTGTGGCCGCACGCAGATCGAGCGGGGCAGCGGGCCGTACTTCTACCTGCCGAAGCTCGAGTCGCACCTGGAGGCGCGGCTGTGGAACGACATCTTCGTCTTCGCGCAGGCGCAGCTGGGCATGGAGCGTGGCACCATCCGGGCCACCGTGCTGATCGAGACGATCACGGCCGCCTTCGAGATGGACGAGATCCTGTACGAGCTGCGTGAGCACTCGGCCGGGCTCAACGCGGGCCGCTGGGACTACCTGTTCAGCATGATCAAGAACCGGCCGGACGTGGTGCTGCCCGAGCGGTCGCAGCTCACCATGACCGCGCCGTTCATGCGGGCGTACACCGAACTGCTCGTGCGCACCTGCCACCGCCGCGGCGCCCACGCGATCGGCGGCATGGCCGCCCTCGTGCCCAGCCGTGACCCGGTGGCCGCCAAGCGGGCGCTCAACTCGGTGCGGCAGGACAAGCGCCGCGAGGTCGGCGACGGCTTCGACGGCTCGTGGGTGGCCCACCCGGGCCTGGTGGCCACCTGCCAGGACGTCTTCGACCAGTGGCTGGGCTTCGAGCCGCACCAGATCGTGCGCCGGCGCGACGACGTGCGGGTCACCGCCGAGGACCTGCTCGGCGTCAAGGAGCAGGCCGGCGGCATCACGGAGGTCGCGCTGCGGACGTCGGTCAGCGTGGCGGTGCGGTACGTGGCGGCGTGGCTCGGCGGCCAGGGCGCGGTGGCGCTGAACGGGCTGATGGAGGACGCGGCCACCGCGGAGATCTGCCGCACCCAGCTGTGGCAGTGGATCCACTCCGGCACCCCGACCGATTACGGGGTGCCGATCACGGCCGGCATGGTCTCCCGCATGGTGCGCGAGGAGCTCGACGTGCTGTCGGCGACCGGGGCGCTGGATGAGGACGCTGCCCGCCGGTTCGGGCAGGCGCGCACGCTGCTCACGGTGCTGCTGAGCGAGCGCACCTGTCCCGAGTTCCTCACCCTGCCCGCCTACCTGAGGCACCTGTCCGCCGGCGCCACGGCCCAGGTGGCACTAGCCGCGTAGGTCCTCGAGTGTCGCTCGGGCCCCCTTCTCGTGCAGAGAGGCGAGCGCACTGCGGTAGGCGGAGACGAACCGCTCGTTGTCGGCCAGATCCCCGAACAGATCGCGGTTCTGGATAAAGGCGAGCGGTTCGTCTTTCTGCCTCCTGGCTATCTCGGTGAGTTCCTTCGACAGCCGGTCCACGACCTCGATCGGTTCACCCTGCTCGTCGACGCCCTCGGCGTAGCGCGCCCACGACGCCACCACCGCGGCCGACCGCAGGATCTCGCCGCCGGTGTCGAGGTTGTGCCGGACCACTGGGAGCAGCCACTTCGGGATGCGGTCGCTGCTCTCCGCGCACAGCCGCGCCACGGTGTCCTTCACCTGGGCGTTGGAGAAGCGGTCGATGAGCTGGTGCTTGTACTCGTCCAGGTCGATTCCGGGCACCGGCTCCAGCGTCGGGGTGGCCTCGGAATCCATGTAGGCGAGCAGGAACTCGGCGAACAGCGGGTCCTGCGCGACGTCGTGCACCAGCCGGTAGCCGGCCAGGTAGCCGAAATAGCAGAGTGCCTGGTGGCTCGCGTTGAGCAGCCGCAGCTTCATCAGCTCGTACGGCTCCACGTCGGGCACCACTTGCACCCCGGCCTCCTCGAACGGCGGCCGGCCCTGGTTGAAGGCGTCCTCGAGCGCCCACTGGGTGAACGGCTCGCACACCACCGGCCAGCCGTCGTCGATGCCGAAGCGCTCGCGAACCAGCGCGCGGTCGTCGTCCGTGGTGACCGGGGTGATCCGGTCCACCATGCTGTTGGGGAACTCAACGTTCGTCTCGACCCACTCGCCGAGCGCGGGGTCACGCAGGTTAGCGAAGGCCACGAAGCTGCGCCGGGCCGCGTGGCCGTTGCCCTGGATGTTGTCGCAGCTCATGATCGTGAAGGGCTTCTCGCCGCGGTCGCGCCGCCGGGCCAGCGCCTCGGTGATCAGGCCGAAGGTGGTCTTCGGGGCGTTGCCCGCCTGCAGGTCGTGCCGCACATCGGGGTTGTCGGCCACGAACTCGCCCGTGACGGCGTTGAAGTTGTACCCGCCCTCGGTGACGGTGAGTGAGACGATCTTGACGTCCGCCGACGCCATCTTCGCGATCACCGCCTCCGGGTCGTCCGGAGCGTACAGATACTCCTTGATCGACCCGATGACGCGGGCGTCGAGCGTCCCGTCGGGCGCCTTGACGACCAGCGTGTAGAGGCCGTCCTGTGCGACGAGCACGTCACGCATGCGCTGGTCGAAGGGCATGACGCCGACGCCGCAGATGGCCCAGTCGAGCGCCTTGCCGTCGTTCATCAGCCGGTCGAGATACATCGCCTCATGAGCCCGGTGGAAGCCGCCGACCCCGAAGTGCACGATCCCGGTCCGCAACGACCCACGGTCGTACTTCGGCCCGGCAACCCCTTCAGGCAATGCCTTGAGGTTACTCTCAGTAAGCGGCGTCATGGCGACTCCTCCCAGCGCTGGGCGTATCTCCCCTCAGCATCGCACCAGACACAGGCGACCACCGGGAAGACCGTCCGGGGGTACGGCCACACAGTGTTCCGGGTCGCACGCCACTTGGATCGTGGTGAGACCGCCTGCCGGGCAGCCGGCTGTCCCTCTGGGCAGCAGCCATTCGCAAATTTCCGAGTTTCTGGTTCGAAGAGGCGGGAAGGTCGCTATTCTGAATTTCCGGGACCGGATTGCCGGTCGCCGTTTGCTGATCGCGCCTCTGCACCTCTGCGCCGCACGCACCTCTCAATCTAAAAGTGCGGAACAAGCGGCGCGCTTGCTGAGGAATTGCAGATACCACCCCTCCGCCGGAACACCTTTGACGCTGCCGTCCTCCAGCGACAACTTCCCGGGCGTCTCCTCGGCGAATGCGCCCCGCTCCCCAGCACCCCGAAGAGGCGGATCGTCGGCGCCCGACCGACTTAGTTATCACAACCCGGCATCTTCGTTTCCTTGAGTAAGTCCCCGGACATGCAGCGACGGCCGCCTCTCGGCGAACATGGCCAGGCGCACGCATCGGGCCGATGCTTTGGCACCCGGTCAGGCGTAAAGTTTCAACATGCCAGCCTCTCGTGCCTCCGTTGACAGCGACCAGAAGACGCTCCTGGCTGCACTGCCCACCGACGGCAAGACAGTGGGTAATCAGGCTCTCCGGAAAAAGTCTTCGGTGGAGCATTGATCGGTACTTCACCGCGCGCAACACGTTGGCCGACGAGGGTTTGGTCGTGCGCGGTCCGGGACATGGCGGCACAGTTCGCCGGGCGACCGTTCCATCACCTGGTAGACGAACCGTATCGGTTGTGGTCGCGTCCGGAGTTGATGCTGCTGCTTCGATCGAGGCGTCGATCCAAAGTGAACTAGCTCTGTACGAGCCGATGCGGGCAGTGATCGCTGGTGAGTGGGCCAGGGACCACCGAGTCGAGCCACTCGCCGTGGAGGTGACTGCCTTGCAGGGCAGTCGGCTGACCGGCGGGGTCTGGTCGCGTCCCGACATCGTCAGTGTTGAGGTCCGAACGTTTGCATTCGTCCCGGGGAAGCATTTGGAAGTGGTCAGCTTTGAGGTTAAGGCCGCGCACTCCATCAACGTTCAGGCCGTATATGAGGCTTTGGCGCATCGGCGGTCCGCAACGCGGTCATATGTGTTGCTTCATGTGCCACCCGATCGAGCCGCGGACCTCGAAGCAGCCGTGGTCGACGTAGCAAACGCAGC
>NZ_JBFAZH010000223.1:0-8456 GCF_040681735.1 Actinoplanes sp. NPDC051633
CCACTGCTGATCGCGTGGGACAGCGAGAGGAACCGGTCGGCGCCCGGGACAAGGCAGCCGGACCGGCGGGCGACCCCTCAGCACCGCGACCGTCATCCGTTCTGCAGAGAGAAACGAGCGCGATACCCCTGGGTTACGTGCTTAAACATGCGATTTGTCGAATGCGTCCCTGAGCAGCTGAGCCGCCTTCTCCGGGACGATGTCGTTGACGAACGCGCCCATCGCCGACTCGCTGCCGGCCAGATACTTCAGCTTGTCCGCGGCCCGGCGGATGCTGAACAGCTGCAGATGCAGGTAGCCCAGGTCGCGGCCCTCGCCGGTGACCGCCTGGTGCCACGCCGAGATGTAGGGCATCGGCTTGTCGAAGAGGGCGTCGAACCGCTTGAGGACGTCCAGGTAGATCAGGGCGAAGGCGTCCCGCTCGGCGTCCGACAGCGCGGGGATGTCGGGCAGCTTGCGGTGCGGCGCCAGCTGGACCTCGAACGGCCAGCGGGCCGCGGCCGGCACGTACGCCGTCCAGTGCTCGTTGGATGCGACGAGTCGCTCGCCCGACTTCTGCTCGGCGGCGAGCACGTCGGCATACAGGCTGTTGCCGGTGGCGGACAGGTGACGGGCGGACGCCGCCAACATCAGCTTCGTCCGGGGCGGCACCGTCGGGTACGCGTAGATCTGCCCGTGCGGATGGCTCAGCGTCACGCCGATCTCGATGCCGCGGTTCTCGAACGGGAAGACCTGCGCCACCCCGGGCAGCGCCGACATCTCCGCGGTGCGGTCGGCCAGCGCGTCGACGACCGTGCGTACCCGGCTCGGCGGAAGGGCGCCGAAGGCGCTGTTGTGGTCGCTGGTGAAGCAGACCACCTCGCACCGGCCGACGCCCGGCCGCACCGGCACCATGTCGGTCAGCGCGGCGATCTCGTCGGGCTTCACCCGGTCACTGAACGACGGGAACTGGTTCTCGAACACCACCACGTCGTAGTCCGGCGCGGGGATCTCGGTCGCGAAGTCGGGTGTGGACGGACACAGCGGGCACATGTTGGTCGGTGGCAGGAACGTGCGCGTCTGCCGGTGCGCGGCCACGGCCACCCACTCGTCGACCAGCGGGTCGTGCCGCAGCTGCGAGGTCGGCGGCGGCGGGGGCAGATCGCGGGTGTCGGGCCGGTCGGCCCGCGAGGCCCCGGTGGTCTCGTCGAAGTAGATCAGCTCGCGGCCGTCCGACAGGCGGATGGCCTCTCTCTTCTCGATCGTCACGCGGCACTCACCACCATGAGATCGGCCACCTGCTCGATGAGGATCGCGCGGGCGCCCTCGTCCAGGCCGTCGTCGGTGATGACGACGTCGGCGCGGTCCAGGGGCACGATCGACGAGATGCCGACGGTGCCCCACTTGGTGTGGTCGGCGAGGACGACCAGCCGCTCGGCCGCCTCCACGAGTGCTCGGTTGACGTCGGCCTCCATCAGGTTGGGGGTGGTGTAGCCGGCGCGCTCGCTCATGCCGTGCACGCCGAGAAAGAGGATGTCGAGATGCAGGGACTCGATCGCGGCCACCGCGACCGGGCCGACCAGGGCGTCGGAGGGCGTACGGGTGCCGCCGGTGAGCACCACGGTCTGGTCGGGGCGGCCGGTGCGGTAGAAGACGTCCGCGACCGGGATCGAGTTCGTCACCACGGTCAGCGAGGGCACGTCGACCAGCCGCTGGGCGAGGCCGGCGGTGGTCGTACCCGCGGACAGGGCGATCGCATCGCCCGGCGAGACCAGCGCGGCGGCCCGGACCGCCATCGCGGCCTTCTCCTCGCGCTGCCGCACCGACTTGGCGGCGAAGCCGGGCTCGTGCGCGGAACCAGGGCTGACGGTGGTCGCGCCACCGTGTACCTTCGCCAGCAGGCCGCGATCGGCTAAGGACTCCAGGTCACGGCGGATGGTCATGTCGGAGACGCCGTACTCCGAGGCGAGCTCACTGACTCGCACACCGCCCGCGGCGCGGACCCGGTCGAGAATCGCAGCCTGGCGCTGTTGTGCGAGCATCAGCGGCCGGGCCGGCTAAGGTTCCGAACTATTTCGAACACACCTGAACACTACCTGGCGATCGGGTGTGCGGAAAAGAGTGACTTCCGCCGCTGTCGTCTCAGATCCCGCGACCCCGTTTGTGCAGGGCCGACAGAACGTTCTCGACCTTGACCGCACCGGTCATCGCGGCCAGCGCGATCGCGGTCCGCGGCTCCCGCCAGTTGGCTCGCACGGCCTCCTTGCTGAACTGCCAGGCGGCGCTGCGGTTGCCGGTCGCGGCGGACCAGCAGGCGAGCTGGCCGTAGACGCGGGCGGCCCCGGGCCGGCACCCGCTGATCTCCGGGTGCCTCTGCATCATCCACCGCAGCGAGGAGATCTTGGTGGCGTACTCGTACGCGTAGTGGCTGGTCCGTCCCCACAGGACCCGGACCAGCGGCTCGTCCAGGTGCACGATCGGGGCGCGGCGGGCGGCCCGCAGCAGCAGGTCCCAGTCCTCGTTCTGGCTGCCCGGCGCGTCCTCGGCGACCAGCCCGATCGCGCCCTCGGCCAGCGCCTCCCGGCGGACCAGGAAGGACGACGAGTGCAGCATGGCCATCCGGGAGCGGGCCAGCTCGTCGGTCGTCACCCGGCTGCGACCGGCGAGCCGCGGAGTGGTCTTGCCCTCGTACTCGACCTCGATCGCGCAGGTCGCGAACTCGGCGTCCGGCTCGGCCAGCAGCGCGGCGACCTGGCGGCGCAGCTTGTCGGGCTGCCAGCTGTCGTCGTCGTCGCAGAACGCGACGAGCTCGGTCTCCAGCGAGAGGATGCCGGTGTTGCGGGCGCCGGCCAGGCCGGGCGTGCGCCAGTTGGTCAGCACCAGCACCTGGGTGCCCTCGGTGCGGGCGAGCAGATAGTCGGGCTCGGTCTGGTCGTACACCACGACGATCTTGACCTCGCCCGGGTAGCGCTGGTCGCGTACCCCGGCAATGGCCTTGCGGACCAGCTCGGGACGGTTGCGGGTGGGGATCACCACGCCGACGGACGGCCAGTTCATCACGCCTCCTTCTGTTGCAGCGGGTACCCGTAGGCGCGCAGCATCGGCGCGCACACCGCCCCGACGAGACGGCGCTGGGCGGGCGGCAGCTTGTTCACCCAGGCGTCGTCGCGCCGCAGCGGGAGCCGGCCGACGGTGAAGCGCATCGGGTTGCCGGCCGCGCTGTGGCCGACGCGGAGGTCGGCGTGGCCGGTCTTCAGGAAGTCGAGGTCCGCCGGCTGCAGGGTCAGGCCCGCGAACTCGGCGAGGTGGATCAGGGCGGCCCGCGGGTCGGTCAGGAACTCCTCGTAGCGGACCCGGCGCACCGGCACGCCGCGGCGGGCCAGCAGGCCGAAGGCGGCGTTGTGTGCGTTCCACAGCAGCGCCGACCGGCCGGGGGAGTAGCGCGTCATCTCCTCCTCGCCGTCGGTCTCCGGTCGGGCGATCGTCTTGGTCCAGGAGTACGCGACCCCGCGCGCATCGCGGACCACGTGCACGACCCGCAGGTCCACGTCGTCCGCCCAGCGCAACACGTGCGCCAGCGCGCTGTGCTTGGACGAGTCGACCACGACCTTCGCCCCGGACACCTCGGCCGCCGCCGCGTAGACCTTGGCGTAGAAGTTCGCGTACTCCTTGACCTGGTCCATCGCCATGTGGCCGGCCGCCAGCCGGGGGATGTGCCGGGTGCGCTCGACCAGGTCGCGCAACGCGTGCACGCGCTGCACGTCCACATTGGCCCACCCGCCGAACGCCTTGTCGCCGACCCGCTTCCAGAACGTGCAGCCGGTGAACCGCGAACCGCAGCCGCAGCGCTCGTTGTCGAGGATGTCCCGCTGCCACAGATGCACGACCTCGCCGAGCGCGCAGACCGACGGCAGCTCACCCAGCAGGCGCTCGACAAGCGTGGTGCCGGAACGTCCCAGACCACCTAGATAGAGCACTCGTGCCACTTTGTCCCGCCTTCGCTCGTTTCGCTCCTATAACGAGCGAACGAGCCTGAAGGAGGCGTTGGGTGACAATCGAGGCTTTCGACCGCGTGCACCTGGACGGAACGGGATTCGACCGGATCACCGAGGGCGAGGTGGTCGCCGTCGTGCGTGAGGCGATCGCGGCCGGCCGGGGTGGACGCATCGTCACCCCGAACATCGACATCCTGCGGCAGGCGCAGGTCAACCGGCGGGTACGGGCGTATCTCGACGATGCCGACCTGATCGTCGCGGACGGCATGCCGCTGGTCTGGGCCAGCCGGCTGAGCGGGACGCCGCTGCCCGAGCGGGTGGCCGGCAGCAGCCTGATCCGGTCCCTGAGCGAGGGTCTGGGCCGGGACGGCCGGTCGATTTTCGTGATCGGCGGCAACCCCGCGACGCCGCAGGCCGCCGACGGTGCGACCCGCGCGGCGCGGCGGCTCGCCGACGAGTGCCCGGGCCTGCGGGTCGCCGGCACGCTGTGCCCGGAGTACGGCTTCGAGCGGGACCGTGCGGTGTACGCGGAATTCTGCGCCGCCGTCACCGAGGCACGGCCCGACCTCGTCTTCGTCGGCCTCGGGTTCCCCAAGCAGGAAAAGGTCATCGCCCGTCTCCGCGAACAGCTTCCGGCGACGTGGTTCATCGGCTGTGGCGCGGCGGTCAACTTCGTGGCCGGCGACGTCGACCGGGCGCCGCGCTGGATGCAGCGTGTCGGGCTGGAGTGGGCACACCGGCTGGGCACCGAGCCGCGCCGGCTGGCCGGGCGTTACCTCAAGCACGATGCGCCCTACGCGCTGCGCCTGCTCACCGCGTCGGCCACCCGCCGCTGACGCCCGATCCGTCCCGACCTCCGTCCGCCCGGGGATCAGCTCCCCGGGCGGAGGCGCGGCTCAGCGGTTCGCCGGGTCGGCGACGTTGAAGTAGGGGTCCTCGGTCATCGCCCGGAAGGCCTTGAACGCGGCCTTGTCCCCGGTGAGCTGGAACTGCTGCTTCGGCCCGTTGCCCTCGGGGTCCGACTCGAAATACGCGACGCCCTTGATCTGCGGGTTCGCCTTGAATGTGCGCTCCGCGTCACGCAGCCAGGCCGCCCGGCCGGCGGATCCCCACGCCTTCGCCACCCCGTACTCGCCGACGATGATCGGCTTGGGCCGGGCCGCCGCCCAGGTCAGGAACGGCCCCATCAGCTTGCCGATCGGCTGGAACACCGCGCCGGCGTAGACGTCCACACACGTCCAGTCCACCTGGTCGTCGCCGGGGTAGAAGGCCGGTGCGTCGCCGCGGATGAACCCCTCCGCGGTCGGGCACCACACCCACGACACGTTGGTCGTCTTCTCCTCGGCGAAGATCCGCCGCACGTACTTCCAGGCCGCGATGTAGTCCGGGCCGGACCACATCGTCGCCCGCAGGTTGGGCCGGTCCATCTCCCAGCGCATCCGCAGCAGCACCGGCTTCTTCACCTTGCGGATCGCCCGCGCCTGCTGCCGGATCGTCCGGTCGTGCGCACCGCTGGTGATCGACCGGTTGTCGCCCGTTGCCCAACTGATCATGAGGTTCGCACCCTGGGAGAGGAACTCCCGGTCGCTCTGGGTGCCGACCATCTGCTCGAACCGACGGTACGTGTTCAGGATGTCCAGCCGCCGCCCCAGGTCGCCCTCGAGCGCGCCGACCGCCTCGACCCGCCCGGAGTGGGTGAGGGACTCCGGCTTGATCCAGGCCCCGAGATACGCGCCGTCCGCCGGCGCCTCGAACGGCCCGTCCTCGTACGGCCCCGGGTTCACCGCCACGCCGCTCGGCGGGCTGGTCAGGTCGGGAGACGGCTGCGGCTCCGGCTCGGGTGCCGGGCCGCTGCAGCCGGAGACGAGGACGAGGGCCGCCGCCGTCAGGAGGCGCTTCACTTCCGCCGCGCGGCGTAGAGGACGTTCACCGCGTACGCATCGGAGCCCGGCAACCGCCTGGCCGCGGCGTCGGCGGCCCGGGCCAGCGGATGCGCGTGCAGCGACTGCGTCAGCATCGAGAAGCCCCGCCGCTCGACCACCTCGAACCCGTGCCGGCCGAGCAGCTCGGCCACCTTCTCGTGGGAGAGCTCGGCGAACCAGCGCTGCCCGGAGTGCCGCCGCGCCCGCAGGTGCCGGACCGAGCTGGCGTTGCCGTGGTTCTCGACCACCAGCAGGCCGGACTCGGGCGTCGGCAACGCCTTGGCCGCGAAGGCCAGCGCCCGGTCCCGGATCGCATCGTCCACATTGAGCAGCAGCCGGAACATGGTGACCAGGGCGGGCAGCCCGGCGTCGACCGGCTCCGGCACCGGCCCGTCCGCCGGCACCTGGTGGAACTCGGCGACGGAGCCGACCTCGGCCGCCTTCGCCATCATCTCGGCGGACGTGTCGTACCCGTGCGCGGCGCGGACCAGACCGTGCAGCGTCCGGATCGCGCGGCCGGTGCCACAGGCGAAGTCGTGCTGCACGGGGGCCCGATCGCCGAACTCCCGGGTCACCAGCCCGCGCAGGTAGGCCTGCTGCCGTTCGTTGATGCGGGACGCGTAGGTGTCCGGCGCGTAGGTGACGGACTCGTACTTCTCGACGGCGTCGGCGTCCTGGAACACCTTCGTGTAGTCGGCGGTCACCGGTTCTCCTTCTTCAGTGCGGTCAAGGACAAGCGATCGCGCTGCAGCCACGCTCCGAAACAGAACACCGGCACGCTGACCGCGAGCGCGAGGGACAGGGCCGCCGGTCCGGTGCCGAGCACCGCGGTCACCAGGCGCGGCAGCACCCCGAAACAGAACACCGAGAGCACGGCGGCGGCGAGCGTGCCCGGGCCGAACGGGTGCAGCCGGGCGGCGCGGGAGACCTGCGCCAGCGGCAGCAGGTTGTTCACCACCACCGCGGCGGCCAGCCCGATCGCCGCGCCCAGCGCGCCCAGGCGGGGAATGAGCAGCACGTCCAGCCCGGCCATCACGGCCAGGGCGGCGAGGACGTTCAAGAGATTCCACGAGGTACGCCCGGCCATCGCGAGCACCATGTCGACCATGCCGCAGCCGGTCGCCACCAGCATCGCGCAGGCCAGCACGACGACCACCGGCGCACCCGCCCGGTACTGCTCGCCGAACAGCCCGAGGTAGATCGGGGCGAACAGGATCACCAGCAGGTTGATCGGCCAGGTGACCAGCACCAGCCAGCCGGTCGCCGTGCGGTAGAGGTGGTTGGCGGTGGCCCGGTCGCCGGTGGCCAGGGCCTCGGCGAGGCGAGGCTGGACCGACTGCGAGATGCCCTGGTTGGCGAACTGGATGAGCACCACGAACCGGCCGGCGACCGCGTAGACGGCGGCCGCCGCGAGACCGCCCAGCGCGGCCACCAGCAGCACGTCCACCCGCTGCAGCGCGAGCTGGGCGACGCTGGCCACCGCGCGCGGCCCGGTGAACCGCCAGAAGTCGCGGCGCAGCTCCCGCCGCTCGGCCCGCCGGCTCCGGGCGCCCTCCGGCCGGCCCGCCCGGTACGTCCGCCGCAGCGCGAACCCGGCCAGGATCAGCACCGGCAGGTACGGCGCGGCCCACGCCAGCGCGAAGGTGGGCAGCGCGGCCGTCGTCCACAGCGCCGCCACCCCGGCCGCGCCCACCGCCAGCAACTGCAGCGCGCTGCGGAGGACCCGGTCGAGCATCACCGTCGGGCGCATCGCCCGGTATCCGCGAGTGGCGGTGAGCAGCGCGTCGGTCAGCGCCTGCAACGGCAGGAAGAGGGCCAGCACGCGCAGACCGGTGACGTGTTCCGCGATCACCTGCGACGTCTCGCCGGCGGTGAGCCGGGCGATCGCCGGCGCCCCCAGCCACATCGCCACCGCCAGGGCGACGGACAGCACCAGCACCGGAGTGAGGCCGGTGCGCAGGCAGGCGCCCAGCAGATGGTCCCGCCCGGTGGCGCGCAGCCGCGACGGCCAGTAGACCAGGCCGGTCTGGGTGCCCAGCTTCGCGAATCCGCCGGCCAGCACGAACGCGGCCGTGGCGGCGAAGAAGGCGCCGGCCTGCTCGGCGCCCAGCGACCGCGCGACGATCCAGGTGACGATTACGCCGGTGCCGCCGGCCAGGGCGGCGCCGGCCGTGTTGGCCAGGCCGCCCCGGGCCGTCTGCCGAAGCGGAGCGGTCGTGGTCACGTGCGGCGCCAGATCGGCATCCGTCCGAGCCAGGTCCCCAGCGCCTCGTCGTGCGGCGCGTAGTGTGCGGTCAGCTCGGCGCGCAGCCCCGGGTCCATATCGGACTGCCGGGGCCGGGCGTTGTGCCGCTCGAACTCCGGCCGGTCCAGGTCGGTGGGCAGCCCGAGGAAACCGAGGACCTCGTCGTACACCTCTTCCGGCCGGCTGAAGAACCGCTCGCTCTCCACCACGTGGATGCGGTGCCGTCCCACCTGCTGTGCCATGGCGCCGAGGTAACGGGCGTACTCGCCGCGGGCTCGGTACGCGTGGTGCTGGTGGGCGAAGCTGTAGTAATCC
>NZ_JBFAZH010000224.1:0-8453 GCF_040681735.1 Actinoplanes sp. NPDC051633
GCCGACTTCCGGGCGGCCGTCGCCGGCATGTATCTCGCGGACACCGACCTGGCCGGGTTCCGCGCCGCCCGCGACGACCTCTTCCGCGACCATCCGATGTCACCGATCGCCCGCGACGCCCCCTTCGACGGCCTGCGCTACTTCCCGCCGGACGACGACGCGGTGATCGAGGCGGCGCTGACCCCGGCGGAGGGCGAACTCGAGATCGACACCGGCGGGACGGACGGCGTGTGCCACTACCGCCGGATCGGCATCCTCGACACGCCGGTCGGTGAGCTGTCGCTGTGGTGGTTCCAGGCCTACGGCGGCGGGCTCTTCCTGCCGGTGCGCGACGCCACGTGCGGCCCCGAGTCGTACGGCGGCGGGCGCTATCTGACCGACACGGTGAAGGGCACGCACGGGCGCGGGGTGGTCGCGCTGGGCGACGGCCGGGTGCGCCTCGACTTCAACTACCTCTACAACCCGAGCTGCGCGTACGACGACCGATGGCTGTGCCCGCTGGCCCCGCCCGAGAACACGGTCAGGACGGAGATTCGGGCGGGAGAGCGGAAGTACCACTGACCCCGGCGTGCCACTCGGCGGCCAGGATCGCCCACACCTGCGTGTCGTGCCGCACGCCGCGGTACTCGTACTCCTCGCGCAGCCGCCCCTCGAGCCACATCCCGAGCCGGCGCGCGACCGCCTGGCTGGGGGCGTTGTCGGTGCGGCACCTCCACTCCACTCGGTGCAGTCCGCGCTCGGTGAAGGCCCAGTCGAGCAGCGTGCCCACGGCGGCGGTGACCAGCCCGCGCCCGGTGCCCGCCCGCTCCAGCCAGCAACCCGCCTCGGCGACGCCGGCCGCGGCGTCGAACGACACGAACATGACGCCGCCGACCAGGGTGCCGTCCAGCCAGATGCCGAGGATCCGGCCGCCGTCGCGCGCCTGCAGGTCGGCATAGCGCTGCAGGGTCGCGGTCGCCGACTCGAGGTCGGTGCTGCGGCTCGCCCACGGGATCCACGGATCGACCAGCTCGCGCGCCCGGTCGATGTGCGCCAGGAACTCCGGCGCCTGCCAGGGCTCGAGGGGCCGGAGCTCGGCGCCGGAGCCGAGGTCGATCGAGAACATTCCGGCAGCCTAACCGCCCTCCGGCCACCCCTGACCCGATTGCCCCAGGAGCGAACGGCGGCGCCTGGGCCGCGACGCCGTAGTGGCGTTAGAGTCGCTGGCCATGGGAGTCCTCACCTTCAGCTTCAACCTCACCCTGGACGGCTGCGTCGACCATCAGGAGGGGATCGCCGACGACGAGACGCACGCCTTCTTCACCCGTCTCATGGACGAGTGCGGGGCAATGCTGTGGGGTCGCGTCACCTACGAGATGCTGGAGAGCTCCTGGCCGGCCGTCGCCCGCGGCGACGACGAGGCGCCGCCGGCCATGCGCGAGTGGGCGGTCAAGCTGGAGGCCAAACCCAAGTACGTGGTGTCGTCGACGCGTAGGAACTTCCCGTGGACCAACAGCCACCACATCACCGGCGATCTGCGCGAGGGCGTGCAGAAGCTCAAGGACGCGACCCCCGCCGGGGTCCTCCTCGGAAGCGGCAAGCTCGCGACCGAGCTCGACCGGCTGGACCTGATCGACGAGTACAAGCTGCTCGTCCATCCCAGGCTCGCCGGCCACGGCCCGACGCTGTACCAGGGCGGGCTGCCCGGCACGCGCGAGCTCGAGCTGCTCTCGGCGGAGCCGCTCCGCAACGGCGTGGTGGCCCTGCACTACCGCCGCGCGAACTGAGTCCGAGGAGTCCATCGCCGCCGGCTCACCGGCAGCGCGGCGTCCTCCTCGCGGCATGGACGACAGGCTATGGGATCACGACGAGCTTGCCCTGCGCACGGCCCTCCATCACGTCACGGATGGCGGCCGGCGCCTCGGCCAGGGCGTACGTCCGATCGATCACCGGGGTCAGCGTCCCGTCGCCCAGCATCCCGGCGAGGGTCACCAGATCCTCCCGGCGCTCGAGGGCCAGCAGCGAGCGCAGGCGGTGGCCGACGAACGGGCTGATCACCGATCCGCGGAGACCACGGGTCAGGCCGCCGCCGACCCACCGGCCGTCGTCCTCCCCGCCGACCATCACGACGGTGCCGCGAGCGCTGAGTGCGCCGCGCAACTCACCCAGGGTACGCAGGCCGGCGATGTCGATGATGACGTCGTAGCCGCGCCCGATCCCCTCGCGGTTGTAGTCGATGACGTGGTCCGCGCCGACCGACCGGACCAGATCGGCCTTGCCGGCACTGCACACCCCGGTCACCTCGGCGCCCCGCGCCTTGGCCAGTTGCACCGCGAACGTGCCGACGCCGCCGCCCGCCCCGATGACGAGCACCCGGTGCCCGGCCGCGACCTCACCCTTCTCGACCGCCTGCAGCGCCGTCCCGCCGGAGATCGGCGTGACGGCGGCCTGCGCGGCGGTCACGTTCGCCGGCCGCCGCACGAGCAACTCGGTGGTGGCGATCGCGAACTCGGCGAACGATCCCCGGCTGATGCCGAACACCTGGTCACCGATCGACAGTGGACTGTCCGGCCCGGTCGCCACGATCGTGCCGGCCACGTCCCGGCCGCGGACGGGATCCTTCGGTCTGCGTAAACCGAAGACCAGCCGGGCGGCCATCGGCAGGCCGGTCATCAGGTGCCAGACGCCGGGGTCGACCCCGGCCGCCGCCACCTGGAGCAGCACCTCACCGGGCCCGGGTGCCGGCCGTTCGACCTCGCGGCACTCGAGCACGTCGTACGACCCGTACCGGTCCTGTGTCACTGCCTTCATCATGGTGATGCCTCCCCTGTCGGATACTGGAAAACGTCGTCGAGCCCGACGCCGAAGACGCCGGCGATCTGAAAGGCCACCTCCAGCGAGGGCGAGTAGCGCCCCTGCTCGATGGCGATCACGGTCTGCCGGGTCACGCCGATGCGCTCGGCCAGCTCGGCCTGCGTCATCTCGCCGTTCGCGAAGCGCAGCGCCCGGATCGAGTTGGTGATGCGGGTCGGTTTCACCACGAGTGGAACCCCCGCCGGTAGGCGACGAGTTTGGCGATCGACCGGACCACCTCGGAGAGCACGAAGGACAGGTAGAGGGCGTTGGCGATCCAGCCGTACGACCACTCGGCCAACGCCAGGATCAGCGCCGCCAGTGCGCCGATCACCAGCATCGACTGGCCCACGTACTGCCCGAACCGGTCGATCTCGCGGTCGCGCTGATCCTTCTCACCCGCGCCCTCGCGCCAGATCATCCCGGCCGCGATGGCCAGGACGATGCCGGCGGTGATCCCGGCGCCGATGGTCCAGAGCATCGCGACCTTGTAGCCGACGCCCCCGGCGAGCAGCAGCAGATAGGCCGCATAGCCCAGCACCGCGACGCCGCCCTGGATCCAGACGCGCCTCTCCTCCGATGTCATGCCGTTCAATGTAAAACAAGTTTTACATGACGTCAAGGAAAGCAGACACCAAGTTAAACCTTGCTGACACATGACAAATGTCAGTGGCTGAGTGAGTGCTCGCTCATTAGAGTGGCGGCGTGCATGAAGCAAAGCGCCGGCGCGTTCCGGCCATGGCTCCCGAGGACCGGCGCGCGGCCCTCGTGGAGGCCTGCGTCCCGCTGCTCTACGAACACGGGCTGGAGATCAGCACCAAACAGATCGCCGGCGCCGCCGGGGTGGCCGAGGGCACCATCTTCGGCGTCTTCGAGAACAAGAACGCGTTGCTGGTCGCCGCTCTGGTCCGGGCGCTCGACCCGCAGCAGACGCTGGACGCGCTGGCGGCGATCGACCGGTCGCTGCCGCTGCGCGACCGGCTGATCATCACGGCGGAGCTGATCCAGCGCCGCTTCACCGAGAACGCCCGGTTGATCGGGGCGGCACGCACGCTGGCCATGGCGCCGGAGAACCACGAGAACGCCGCGGCGAACATGATGCGGGCACGCACCCTGCTCGAGGCGGCGATCACCGACGTGATTGCGCCCGACGCGGAGTCGCTGCGCCGCTCACCGCAGTTCACCGCGCGACTGCTCCTGCTCTTCGCTGGAGCAAACACGTACGGGCCGTTCGCCGACCCGGAGAACTTCAACGCGGCCGAGCTGGTCTCACTGCTGCTCGACGGACTGCAGGTCGTCGAGCGGCCGGACGGATTGGTCCTCCCGCGCATCGGCAGCTGGGACGACAACGAGAACGGGGACGGGTAGTGCTGCTCAAACTCCTCCGACGGCACCTGCGGCCGTACCGGAAAGAAATCCTGCTGGTGGTCGTCTTCCAGCTGATCCAGACGCTGGCGACGCTCTACCTGCCGACGATCTTCGCGGACATCATCGACAAGGGCGTCGTGGTCGGCGACACCAGCTACGTGATGCGGGCCGGCGGCATGATGCTGGGCATCACGCTGCTGCAGATCGCCGCGCAGGTCGTCGCCGTCTACTTCGGCGCCAAGGTCGCGATGGCGGTCGGCCGGGACGTACGCGCCGCGATCTTCGCCGGGGTGGCGACCTTCTCCGCCCGCGAGGTGGGCCAGTTCGGCGCGCCGTCGTTGATCACCCGCACCACCAACGACGTGCAGCAGGTCCAGATGCTGGTGCTGCTCACCTTCACGCTGATGGTGTCCGCGCCGATCATGTGCTTCGGCGGGGTGGTGCTGGCGCTGAACCAGGACGTGCCGCTGTCCGGGCTGATCCTGGTCATCGTTCCGATCCTGATCCTGCTGGTCGCCCTGATCATCCGGGCCATGCGGCCGCTGTTCCGCATGATGCAGGTGCGCATCGACAAGGTGAACCGGGTGATGCGCGAGCAGATCGCCGGCATCCGGGTGATCCGCGCGTTCGTCCGCGACGATGTCGAGCAGGAGCGGTTCGGCGGCGCCAACGACGAGCTGACCGACGTCTCGCTGCGGGTCGGCAAGCTGATGGCGCTGATGTTCCCGGTCGTGCTGCTGGTGGTGAACCTGTCCAGCGTGGCCGTGCTGTGGTTCGGCGCGTACCGGATCGACTCCGGCGCGATGCAGATCGGGGCGCTGACCGCGTTCCTCAGCTATCTGATGTACATCCTCATGTCGATCATGATGGCCACCTTCATGTTCGTGATGATCCCGCGGGCCGAGGTGTGTGCCGAGCGGATCGAGGAGGTGCTGACCACCGAGTCGTCCGTGCGCATCCCCGACAACCCCGTCACGACCGTCTCCCGGCACGGTGAGCTCGAGCTGCGCGGCGTCGACTTCCACTACCCCGGCGCGGAGGCGCCGGTGCTCTGCGGCGTCGACCTGGCCGCCCGGCCGGGCGAGGTGACCGCGGTGATCGGCAGCACCGGATCCGGCAAGTCGACGCTGCTCAACCTGGTGCCGCGGCTCTTCGACGCGACCGGCGGCACGGTGCTGGTGGACGGCGTGGACGTCCGCGACCTCGACCCCGGGTTGCTGTCCCGGCTGGTCGGCCTGGTGCCGCAGCGGCCGTACCTGTTCACCGGCACGGTCGCGTCGAACCTGCGCTACGGCAATCCCGACGCCACCGATGAGGAGCTGTGGCACGCGCTCGAGGTGGCGCAGGTCCGCGACTTCGTGGAGCAGATGGACGGCGGGCTCGACGCGGCGATCGCCCAGGGCGGCACGAACGTCTCGGGTGGACAGCGGCAGCGGCTGGCGATCGCCCGGCTGCTGGTGCACAAGCCGCAGATCTACCTCTTCGACGACTCGTTCTCGGCGCTGGACTACGCCACCGACGCGGCCCTGCGGGCGGCGCTGGCGCAGCAGACCCGGGACGCCACGGTGGTGATCGTCGCCCAGCGGGTCAGCACGATCCGCGACGCCGACCGGATCATCGTGCTGGACGACGGCCGGGTGGTCGGCACCGGCACGCACCTGGAACTGATGGACGGCAACGAAACGTACCGCGAAATCGTTCTTTCGCAGCTCACCGAGCAGGAGGCCGCCGCATGACCGCGCCCAACCGCAGGCCCGGCGGGCCGCCGATGGGCGGACCCGCCCGGGCGATGATGGCCGCCGGGATGCCGAAGGAGAAACTCCAGGACTTCAAAGGCTCCAGCAAGCGTCTGCTCGGCCTCGTCAAGCCCTGGAAGGAGCAGGCCGCAGCGGTGCTCGTGCTGGGCATCGCCAGTGTCTTCCTCACCGTGCTCGGGCCGTGGCTGCTCGGCAAGGCCACCGACATCGTGTTCGCCGGCGTGGTCGGGCGCATGCTGCCGGCCGGCGCGAACAAGGAGGAGCTGGTCGACCAGCTGCGGCAGCAGGGCGAGAACACCAAGGCCGACCTGCTCTCCGGAGTGGACGCGATCCCCGGGCAGGGCATCGACTTCACCCGGCTGTGGCACCTGCTGGCCTGGGTGGCGCTGGTCTACGTCGGCGCGTCGCTCTTCGCGGCGCTGCAGGGGCGGCTGACCGCGACGATCGTGCAGCGGCTGGTCTACCGGTTGCGGTCGGACGTCGAGACCAAGCTGTCCCGGCTGCCACTGTCCTACTTCGACCAGCAGCCGCGCGGCGAGGTGCTGAGCCGGGCCACCAACGACACCGACAACATCGCGCAGACCCTGCAGCAGACCTTCTCGCAGCTGGTCACCGCACTGCTGACCATCATCGGCGTGCTGGCGATGATGTTCTGGATCTCGCCGCTGCTGGCGCTGATCGCGCTGGTCACCGTGCCGGTGTCGTTCTTCATCACCACGGCGGTCGGCAAGCGGTCGCAGCCGCAGTTCGTCCGGCAGTGGTCGACCACCGGCAAGCTCAACGGCCACATCGAGGAGATGTTCACCGGCCACTCGCTGGTCAAGGTGTTCGGCCGCGAGCAGGAGGCGGCGGAGACCTTCCGGCAGCACAACGACGCGCTGTACCAGTCGGCGTTCCGCGCGCAGTTCATCTCCGGCCTGATCCAGCCCGCCATGATGTTCGTCGGCAACCTCAACTACGTGCTGGTGGCCGTGATCGGCGCGTTGCGGGTGGCGTCCGGCACGCTGTCGCTGGGTGACGTGCAGGCGTTCATCCAGTACTCCCGGCAGTTCAGCCAGCCGCTCACCCAGGTGGCCAGCATGGCCAACCTGATCCAGTCCGGCGTGGCCTCGGCCGAGCGGGTGTTCCAGCTGCTCGACGCGCCCGAGCAGAGCGCCGAGCCGGCCCCGGTGGAGATGCCACGGGTACGCGGACGCGTCGCCTTCGAAGACGTGAGCTTCCGGTACACGGAGGCCGGATTCGGGATCGACCACCTGTCCCTCACCGCGGAGCCGGGTCAGACCGTCGCCATCGTCGGGCCGACGGGCGCCGGCAAGACGACGCTGGTCAACCTGTTGATGCGGTTCTACGACGTGACCGGCGGGCGGATCACGCTGGACGGTGCAGACATCGCGACCATGCCGCGGGAGCAGCTGCGCGAGCAGATGGGCATGGTGCTGCAGGACACGTGGCTGTTCGGCGGGACGATCGCCGAGAACATCGCGTACGGCGCCGACGATCCGTCGCCCGAGAAAGTGCAGGCGGCGGCCGAGGCGGCGCACGTCGACTCGTTCGTGCGGACGCTGCCGGACGGCTACGAGACCGTGATCGACGAGGAGGGCTCGAACGTCTCCGCGGGGCAGAAGCAGCTCATCACGATCGCGCGGGCGTTCCTCGCCGAGCCGAGCATCCTGATCCTGGACGAGGCGACCAGCTCGGTGGACACGCGCACCGAGGTGCTGATCCAGCGGGCGATGGCGACGCTGCGCGCCGGGCGCACCAGCTTCGTCATCGCGCACCGGCTGTCCACCATCCGCGACGCCGACGTGATCCTGGTGATGGAGTCCGGCTCGATCGTCGAGCAGGGCACCCACGACGATCTGATGGCCGCCGGTGGCGCCTATGCCCGGCTCTACTCGGCGCAGTTCGCCCAGGCGGCGGTGGACGTGGGATAACTTGTCAGCGTCAAGATGCGCTGCTAGCGTCGGGTGATGCTCGACGAACAGCTCCGCATCGTCGCCGGGGTGGTGCTGCTCTCCGTGATCGGCATCGCCTACGGCGGTACGTTCCTCCTTCGCGTCGTCCGCGGCGGCGTGCCCGCCAACGGCCTGCAGAAGTCGTTCTTCCGGGCCGGGCACGCCCACGCGGGGGTGCTGGTCATCCTGGGCCTGCTGGTGCAGCTCTACATGCAGCTGGCCGACGTCGGACGGCCCTGGGCGGCGCTGTCCTACGGCGTGCTGTTCGCGGCGATCCTGATGCCGGCCGGCTTCTTCCTGTCGGTGATCGGCAAGGATCCCCAGAAGCCGAACGGCCTGATCGCCCTCCTCTGGACCGGCGCGGCCGTCCTGACCGTGGGCCTGGCCGCCGCCGGCATAGGCCTGATCACGGCCTAGCGAAAAGTGGTAGCTCAGCCACGCGTTTCGGGGGCGAATGCGTGGCTGGGCTACCACTTTTGGCTTGCGCCCCGTGGGCGCGAGCGAAAGTGGTAGCCAGGCCCCCTATCCGAGGGACGGGCGC
>NZ_JBFAZH010000225.1:0-8434 GCF_040681735.1 Actinoplanes sp. NPDC051633
GCCGACGGCGGCCGCGGTGGCGGTCGCCGATCCGGTCATCGCCGCCGTCGTCGCGCCGGCCTCCAGCACCGCGGTGATCGCCGGCGCCGCCGCGACCAGCGCCGGTCCGGCCACGATGGCGACGGTCACCACGACCGCCACCACGGCGACGATCGCCGCGACCTTCCAGAAGGTGCCCCACGACTCGCCGGTCGGGTCGCTGAAGGTGGCCGGGTTGTTGTTGCTGTAGAGGTAGCCGTGCAGGGTCTGCGGGTCGCCCGTGTCCACCTTCGGGTCCACACTGGTGAACCGGCCGAGGAACGGGTCGTACTCGCGGGCGCCCAGGTGGGTGAGCCCGACCGGGTCGACGGTGCCGCCGACCATGCCCTTGTCGAAGACCGACGGCCAGGCGGCCGGGGCCGGCCCGCGCAGTTCGCCGTACGGCAGGGTCCGCCGCTTCGCCGGGGTCAGCGTCGCGGCGTCGACGGTGAGCTCGGCGGTGCCGTGGTGGTCGCCGACCACCCAGTTGAGCTTCCCGGCGCCGCGCACCGCGATGGTCATGCCCGCGTGGGTGTAGTAGCGGGTCGCCTTCTTGGTGTTGGCGGCCTTGTCGAAGCGGATCTCGGTGGTGCCCGCGTACAGCGTGCGGTTGCCGTTCGCGTCGGTGCGGACGAGCCGGTTGCCGTCCGCGTCGTAGACGAACCGGGTGGTGCCGGCCGCCTCGGCGATCGACTCGACGCTGCCCTCGGCGTCCCAGGTCAGCGTCTGGCTGCCGCCCGCCGGCGCCGGCCGGGTCTTCGTGTTGCCGCCTTTGTCGTACGCGTACGCCCTGGTCGAGGGCTTGGCGCCGGTGGCGGTGACCCCGGTGACGGCGTGCGGACGCACGGCGGTCGGCCCGGACGGCGGCGTCGTGTACGTGTAGGTGGTGTCGCCGGTCGAGGCCTTGACCACCTCCTCCGTACGGTTGCCGGTGGCGTCGAAGGCGTACTCGCGCCAGTACTGCGCGGGTCCGCCGAGGCCGGCGTAGGACGGGTCAGCGGCACAGCTGTCCGCCGCGGGTGTCCACGCCTTGGTGAGCCGCCGCAGGTAGTCGTAGCGGTAGCACTGGACGTCCGCGGCCTGGTTCTGCGGTGTGTCCGAGACCTTGGTGACGTTGCCGGCGGCGTCGTACTCGTAGCCGAAGTCGACCGCCTCCGGCTTGTCCATCGGCACCACGTTGCTGGCCGTCAGCCGCCGGGTCGGCTCGTCGTAGGTGTTGGTGATGGCCAGGTGCTTCTTGACGCTGCTGTCGCCGAGCACCCGCTGGGTCAGCTGGCCGATCTTGTCGTAGGTGACCGAGTCGACGTACACCTGGGCGGCCGAGTACAGCGTCCCGGCCTCGCCCACGTCGGTGTAGCCGTAGGTCAGCTTCTCCTCGGCGAGCCCGCCGGCGGCCGGCATCGTCGCGGTGGCCGGCTGGCCGTTCGGCTTGTAGGTCGACGTGGTCGTGTAGGTGCAGCCGGTGCCCGCCGGGCCGGCCGCGCACAGTGTGGTGTCGGTGGGCGGGACGACCACCGAGGTGGTGGTCGGGCGGGTCAGCTCGTCGTAGCGATCGGTACGGCTGACGTACGCGAGCGTCTTGGTGGGATCCGCCGGGTTCTTGACGTACCGCGTGGACCCGCTCGGCTTGCCCTTGGCCAGCTTCGTGCCGGCCTCGTTCATCGCCGTCTTGTCGTACGCCCACTCGGCGCGCAGCGGACCGGTCGCGCTCCCGTCACGCATGGTGGTCTTGCGGTTGATCGCGTCATAGGTCCACGCGATCGTCGCGGTGCCCGTGCCGACCTGGCCGGTCTCGGTGGCCAGGTTGCCGGCGAGGTCGAAGGTCGAGGTGGTGGTGCCCTTGTCGGGGTCGACCTCCTTGACCTTGCGGCCGCGCGCGTCGAACTCGAAGTTCCACGTGTTGCGCAGCGGGTCGATCACGGTCTTCTGCTGATCGAGCAGGGTGTAGCGGTACGACGTCAGGTCGAACGTCCGCGCGTCGTCACTGCCCGCCTGGGCGGGGTCCTTGTACTGCCGCAGCGCCGTGATGTTGCCGTGCGCGTCGGTGATCTCGGTGGTCGCGATGCCACCGGCGGGCGGGACCTCGGTGGTCCGGTCGCCGCCGTACGTGGTGGTGGTGCGCCACTTCTCCGCTCCGAGCGCCTTGAAGATCTTGGCCTTCTCGCGCCCGGCGCCGTCGTACAGGTGCTCGGTGATCGCCGGGATCTGCCCGGTCGGCACGCCGAGGGTGGTGTCCGGCGCGGCGTTCGTGTCGTCGTAGTACGCCTCTGACTCCCAGGACACCCGGCCGGCCTCGTCGTACCTGGTGTCGGTCAGGGTGCGGCCGCCGCCGGTCGCCTGGATCTGCGCCTGGCGCTGGCGGAGGAACCCGTCGTACAGCGCGATCGAGGTCCGGTATCCGCTGCCGGTGGGCAGCAGGGTCCGGGTGGTGACCGCGGTCGGCCCGCCGGAGTTGCGGGTCTTGTACTCGAACTGCAGGCTCGGTGTGTCCGAGCCCTCGTCGCGGCCCGGCAGCCACACGCCGGTCAGCCGGCCGAGACCGTCGTAGTGGAGGTCGGTGGCCAGGCCGTTCGCGTCCTGGATGTGGGTGGCCAGGTCCCAGGCCGGCTCCCGGGTGGTGATCACCTGGTGGCCGAGCGGGTTGGTCACGGTGGTCCCGGTGAGCAGGCCGCCGTTGGCGAACGTGTAGTCGGTGCGCGTGGTGTAGTCGCGCGCGTCGGTCTCCGTCCTGACTCGGCCGTTGTCGTCGTAGGTTCGCGACGTCACCGAGTAGACCGGGGTGGTTCCGCTGAACCGTTCGAGCTCCTCGGTGCGCACCACATCGCCCTCGGTGGGCGCGCGCCCGAGCGAGTCCGGGCCGTCGTACTTGTCGTAGAACTTGCGGGTCCGGGTCAGCACCGCGCCCGGCTCGGCGCAGGTGCCGGCCACCTTCTCGGTCTGTGCCACCCGGTCGACCAGCCCGATGCCGGGGTTGCGCGCGTAGGTCGTCCGGACGCAGGTCTCGTCGCCGTCGGCGTTCGCGTCGCCGAAGTCGTCCTCCAGCCGCACCAGGCCGTCGTCGTTGAAGGCCTTGGTGGTTTTGGTGGTGCGATAGCCACCGGCGGCCAGAGCGATGCGGGTACGCGTGGTCGCGGTCTGCGTCATCCAGGCGTTGGTGGTGACGTCGTCGCGGGTACGGGTCGCCGTCGGGCCGCGCAGCCACGGGTCGTTCACTGTGGACTCGACCTCGGCCCCATCGGGGCCGTTCAGCGTGGTCTGCTCGCGGACGAAGCCCTGCAGCGCCTCGCGGTCCTTGATCGGGCCACCCCAGCGACCCTCGACCGACACCTCCCGCTTCTCGGTCTTGCTCAGGTAGTCGCCGTCCATCCCGCGCAGATACGTGTACTCCGTCGCGGTCTGCTCGCCGCCCGGCTTGCCCTGCCGCACCCGGACGCTGCTGTACCCGCGCCACTCACCCCACGTGCGGTACTTCTTCTTGGTGAGCTCGTCCTCGGTGTAGTGCCAGGCCGGCTTGTCCAGGTAGTCGTAGAACGTCGTCTGGTCCGGCTGATCGGTCACCACGTCGTCGAGGTCGACCCGGGTGACGACGTACTTGTGGAACCAGTCGATGGCCGGGTCGCCGCTGCCCGGGAAGGAGTAGTACGCCGGGAAGCAGCGGGTGGTGTTGGTCTTCGGCTGCGGGAGCGAGCTGCGGGTGCAGTCCCGGTCCGAGTACGAGATCAGCGTCTTGCCGCCGGACTCGTTGAGGATCGACTTGATCCGCCACCGCTTCAGATCGGTGCGCTGATCGTTCTCGGCGTCGACCCGGTTCTCCAGCGGCTCCGCGCCCGGGCTGAAGACGATCTCCGGATCGGACGTCGCGACGCCGCCCGCCCGGGCCAGCTCGCCCGTGCGGGTCAGGCCGGCCAGCCACATCGGCACGCCCTCGCCGGTGCCCGCGCTGAGGAACTCCTGCCGCAGCTTCCACGACTCGACATCGGTGTACGCCGTGGCCCCGCTACGGATCTGCGCGGTGACCTCGGTCAGCCGCCGGGCGGACCAGAACGTCGGCGCCGGCTGCTTCTCGCACGGGCTCTCCTTGCAGTACTGGTCCCACGGCGTGTCCCGCCACGACGACTTGACCGGGTCCGACTTCCACGCCTCGCCCTCCCAGCAGTTGCTGAGGCAGCGTTCCTTGGTGGTGAACACGACCCGCAGCGGCGCGGCCTGGTCGTACTCGGCGTCCTTGCGCATGCCGTACTCGACGCGCTGGAGGTAGCCGCCGCGGTCGTAGGTGGTCCGCTTGTCTGGGTTGGTGTCCCGGCCGTAGGCGCCCTCCTCGCGCTGGTAGAAGTAGGCCATCGAGTTGCCGTGCGGGTCGAGGACGTAGTCCAGGTTCCACCGCCAGGCCTGGTCGCAGCGCGACTCCTCGAGCCCTTCGTCGGCGTGGCACGGCTCGTTCTTGTCGTTGCCGTAGACCGGCGCGGTCCACACCGAGTTGGTGACCGGCTTGTTGTCGGTCCACCCGGGCAGCTTGTGGTACCCGAAGAAGTACTGCGTGCCGTCGGCGGTGACGACCTGCCAGTACTCGTTGTCGTTGTCGCCGTTGCCCACCTTGCGGTCGGTCAGCTTGCGGACGGTCGTGCCGTCGTCCTTCTTGAGCCGCCAGACATCCCCGTCGCGCACGAGCTCGCCGGCGTGCCCGTTCATCGACAGCGTCGCGTTGTCGCTGAACCAGCACTGGTCGTTGGTCTTCTTCTCCGGGTTGTCGTCGGCGCAGGAGGCGTACTTGCGCTCGATGAAGCCCGACCACATCGACCAGCCGTCACCGACCCAGCCGCCCTGGTTGTTGGTGGCGCCGGTGAGCCCGTCGACGCTCTGCGACGAGTAGTCCAGGCTCAGCGTCGGCGCCGGGCCGCCGAGTGCGGGCGGCAGGCGCAACGGGTACGACCAGCTGAAGTCGCCGGTCTGGTTGCTGACCTGCCAGGTGCTCGCGGCGTTGAGGTCGGTGGCGGTGTAGTCGCCGTTGTCGCCGGAGGGTCCGGCCTCGGCGGCGAGCACGGTGGCCGCGCCGCCGGACACCGCGACGGTGGCCGCCGACAGCGTCTGCTTGGCGACGTCATTGGTGGCCGGCACCGGCGTCGACGACCGGCACGCCGCGACCTCCGGCGTGGTCAGGGCGCAGGCCGGCAGCCGGACGAGCCGGAGCCGGGACGCCCAGTCGCCCCCGACCGCCTGGGCGAAGGATGAGTAGTCCACCTTCACGGCGAGCGACTGCGAGGCGGCCGAGTCGAGGCTGACCAGCAGACCGTCCACGTCGGCGCGACCGGTTGCGGCCCGGTCGTGCACGGTCAGCCCGACGGCCGCCGCCGCTCCCGCCTTTCGGCGCAGGGTGACTCCGCGGTCCGCGACACCGGTGGCCGGGTCGACCGCGCGGCGACCGGCGGCCGGCCACGATGCCTTCACCGGGACGGCGGCCAGCTTGCGCAGGTTGGCGTTCTCGGTCGCCAGCGCCGCGGCGTGCGCCGGCGTGACGCGTACCCCGGTGACCTGTTTGGGTTTGGGCAGTTGCGAGGGTCCAGGGTCGGCCGAGGCGGCGGGCTGGCGGACCAGCCCGGCCGCCAGAACGGCGACCAACGGGAAGAGGAGCAGGGATTTGGGCGTGCGAGTACGCACCGCGACCTCCTGTATTGGGTGGGTGGGTTACTCGGACGCGAGCTGGCAGATCTTGGTGGTGGACAGGGCGATCGGGTACGCGCGTACCTCGTCGACCGCGCCCGTCCAGGCCTCCGCGCCGGCCTGAGCACGGCCGGCGACGAGCGGCCCACCGGAGGTGTCGGCGGCGCCGGTGAACGGCGCCTGCACCATCTCGCCGGCGCAGCTCGTCGGGTTGCCCATCACGTGCAGCTGCATGGTCTGGGCCGGGGCGTTGTACACCGCGGCCAGGTGCACCCAGGTGTCGTTCACCGGCTCATGGGTCCGGCCCAGGTCGTCGGCGACCGTTCCGGTTGCGCACACCTCGCTGGTGCCACGCATCGCGAAGCACCAGCCGCCGCGACCGGCGTTGGCCGATGCCAGGTAGCGCAGCTGGAACCGGCTCGCCGTCGTGCCGTCCTGGCTGATCGCGGTCTGCGTGCCGCGGGCCAGGTCGGCCGGCTTGACCCAGGTGGTGACGGTGAAGCTCTTGTCGGTGTCGACCACCGGCCCGGCCATCGTCACCGCGCCGCCCGGCGCGGTGAACGACACGGCGTTCCCACTGAACCCGGCCTGGAAGGTGGCGCTGCCGGTCAGGCTGCCGGCCGCGGTGGCGACCGTTGCGTCGTCCGGCGAGCATTCGGCCTTGCCGGTGTCCGCGACGGTGGTGCCGGAGGCCTCGTTCATCGTCCAGATCGAGCAGCGGCTGGGCGGCGACGAGATCCAGAACTGGTGGTCGGAGGTCGCGCTGGTGTTGCCGGCCAGATCGAGCGCCCGGGCGTGCAGCACGTGCACCAGGTCGGTGAGGGGCGTGTGCGGCGCGGTCGCGCTCTTCGGCGTGCCGGCCGCCGCGGTGGTGGTCGAGGCGCCGCCGTCGACCGACCAGACGAAGTCGGCGGTGTCCGTGCTCGCATCGCTGAGCGCGAACTGCCCGGCCGTGCCGACCAGGGCGCCCCACTCCTTGTACGGGAATGAGTCCGAGGTGACCGCCGGCAGTGCCGGTGGAGCGGTGTCCACGATCAGCGTCTGCCAGCCGGACCAGTCGCCGGCCAGGTCGTTCTCGTCGACGGCCTTGGCCCGCCAGTAGTACGTGGTGGCGTTTCGCAGGGTCGCCGACACCTGCCAGGAGGCGACGTTGCCGGAGGCCTTGACCACCGGCTTCGTGCCGGTCCCGGCGACCAGGGTGCCGGTGTCCGACGCGGTCGCCCGCACCTCGAAGGTGACGTCCAGGTTCCCGCCGTAGGGGTCGGTCACCTTCGCGTTCAGCACCGGCTTGACGGCGCGGACGGTGGCCGGCGAGCTGCACGCCTTGTAGCAGTCGGTGGTCTTGCTGAACGGCTGCGGCGCCGGCTTGTCGGGCTGCTTGTCGTAGGTGGCGACCAGGTACGTCTTGTCGGTGAAGAACTTCTTCCAGCGGTCCTGGGTGGACTCGTACCCACCGTCCTCGTTGCAGGCGCACAGGCCGACGGCGTACGCGTTCCAGCCCTGGCTCACGCCGTACTGGACGTCGCTCTTGACCCCGCCACCGTCGAAGACGGCCTTGGCATCCGGCTCGATCTTGCCGTTGCAGCCGCTCTCCTCGTTGGCGTGCCCTTCCCACGCGTCGATCCGCGTGCCCGACGGCAGCGGCCGGGTGCTCCACGCCATGCGGGCGCCGTTGGTGCCGTTGAGCCCGCCGACCCGGTAGAGGTGCACCCAGGTCGAGTCGCACGACCAGGAGTGGTCCAGCAGCATCTCGATGTGCGCCTTGAGGACCTTGGTCCCGGCGACCCGGTGCATGGTGGAGATGTCGAACTGGAAGAACGACCGGAAGAGCGTCCCGTCGTACGGGTTGCGACCCACCTGCGCCCGGTTGCCGACGCCCCAGTCCTTGTTCTCGTCGTCGGCCCACGCCCACTTGTTGCTCTTGCCGTTGAACGGCGGGTCGATGAAGACCGGATACACGGTTGCCGGACCGGTCAGCAGCGCCGGGTCCGGGGTGACGCTGAGACCGTCACCGTCGATCTGCACCGCGACCGGGCTGGTCTTGGCGGCCGGGCCGGGCGCTCGCGCGTCGGAGCCCTCGCCGTCGGTGGCGGCGGCCATCTTCCGGTTGGTGGCCGGCGCGGGCGCGGCTGCGGGGGCGGCGGCGGAGTCCCACATCGCCGCGCCGGCCGTGGTCGCGAACGGCTCGCCGGCCGAGTTCACCAGGTTGACCGCGCCGTCCTCGCCGGCGACGACGCGCGCGGTGCCGCCCACCTCGTAGTGGATCTCGCGCAGTTCCGGATTGTCCGCGGCGTCGGCGCTCTTGACCTCGAGGGTGTGCTGGAACCCGTCGGCCAGCGCGGTGACGTGCAGGTCGACGCCCGGGTAGACCTCGGGGTAGACGGCGGTGTCGCCCTCGATGCGCGGCGGCCGCAGGGCGGACGGCCAGCTCAGCTCGAAGGCGGAGCCGCCGGACCGCCAGGTCGCGAAGGGCTCGTCGCCGCCGTCGGAGAACGCGATGTCGGCGACCGCGGCCTCGGGCACCAGAGCGCCGTCGGAGCGGCGCTGCAGGTCGGTCTTCACCGGCGCCCAGGATCCGTCGGGGCGGTGCACGCGCTGCGGCGTCACGCCCACCTTGGTGGTCATGGTCCCGGCAGGGTCCACAAAGGTCTGTGCCAGCTCGGTCCGCTCGGCGAGGTTCTCGACCGGTGTGCCACACCGCAGAGCCATCTCGGCGGCGGCCTCTTCGGTGGCGGCCTCGGCGGTGCAGGGCGGTGGT